>NZ_JBAWTG010000007.1:0-126861 GCF_037106235.1 Methylobacterium nigriterrae
CGCCTCGCTGCCTGGTTCTCGCTGCGTCCGCTGGCACCCACGCGCACCTCACGCTTCAAGGCCCTCACGGCATAGCTGTCGAATTCGCCAACAGTGTCCGACCGTTATCGGGACAGGCGCACCGCCCTTACGCCTGGACGCGCAATGGACGTTATGGAACTGTCGGCGCGCGTAATGGGTTTGGAAACAGACATCCCGCCGGGCGGACCCGGCGGGAGCATTGTGTCATTCCGGAATGAAACCGGCGTCGTCTCAGTAGAAGGAGATGTCGCCGTGGGGATCGCCGCCCTTGACCACGATGTCGTGGTAGCCGCTGTCGCTGGTCGAGTTGTAGGTGACGACGAAGTTGCCGTCCTTCTGCCAGATGCTGTACTGGCCCTCGCCAGGCGCGTTGGTGCCGGTGGCATTGTAGCTGTACGAGCCCTTCAGGAAGATCTGGTCGGAATCGGTAAAGTCGGTGATGGTGTCGGCCTTGCCCTGATAGACGTCGCCGGTATCGGCCGTGTCGAAGTAGAAGGAGTCGGCACCGGATCCGCCGTAGAGCACATCGACACCCGTGCCGCCGATCAGATAGTCGTTGCCGCTCTCGCCATACATGTAGTCGTTGCCGTTGCCGCCGTAGACGCTGTCGTTTCCGTCAAAGCCGAGCAGCGTGTCATTGCCGTTGCCGCCATCGACAAAGTCGTTGCCGGTCCAACCATCAAGATAGTCGTTGCCGTCGCCGCCGAACATCGTGTCGTCGCCGTTATCGCCGTAGAGGTTGTCGTCGCCGGACCAGCCGTCGAGGTAATCGTTGCCGTCACCGCCGTAGAGCTTGTCGTTGCCTTCAGCGCCACTTAGGTAGTCGTCCCCGGCATAGCCGAAGAGCGTATCATTGCCGGTCAAACCGCCGAGCCAATCGTTTCCGTCGCCGCCGTCGAGCCAGTCGTTGCCGTCGCCGCCCTGCAACGTGTCCATGCCGTTGCCGCCGTAGAGGTAGTCGTTGCCGACACCGCCATAGAGGTCGTCATCCCCGTTGCCGCCGTAGAGGTGGTCGTTGCCGCCATTGCCCAAGATCGTATCGTTGCCGTCTTTCCCATACCCGATGTCGTTGCCGTCTTTCCAAAACTCCCACCAGGACGGGTCTGAGAAGGAATGATAGTCGTTTCCGCTACCGCCGTACCATGTCGCGCCCATGCCTTTACTCCTTAAAAATCCGCGTGGTTTTTAGCCAAAATGCCAAGCTAGGCATTAGGCTTCGACTATAGGTAGAAGTTGTTAAGCGACTAGCCGGCGATGAGAAATTTAGTCAGAGCAATGCTAGTCAATTAAATAGTTGCTATATATTTTTTCGGGATCTGTGATCTAGATCACAGTTGAATTCTGGCTGCTGAACAGCCGCATGAAACGGACCAGTGAGCGTCACTGTTCCAATAGGGCTTGCTCTAACGGAACGGTCCAAACAGCGCGTGGGCCCGTTCCAGACGCCTCGTTTTAGATTTTGGAACCAGTGTCGCCGGAAGGACCAAAATCCATGTGGAACGCGGCCGCTGAAATCACCCGCGGGCGGCTGTCCTAGGAACGCTCATCGGTGCTGTCTCCCTATCGGACAATTCTCGGATGGCCCTCGCGCATGCCTCGCCGGCCGCCGGGCAGGCGCGCGAACGGGCGGGGAGGGGACGCGACAAAGCGCGCAGGCCAATCGCGCGATGGCGCGGCCTCAGGCCGGATGATTCTGCGGAGCGTAGCAAAGGTACGACTGTGCCGGCTTTCGTGCCGGCCCAGAACACCGTTTGTTCCGGTGTGGCCGAGATGTCCCGGCTTGTAAGTACCTGATCAGCTTGAAAAAGCTGGCTGGGGCGCCAGGATTCGAACCTGGGAATGGCGGTACCAAAAACCGCTGCCTTACCACTTGGCGACGCCCCAACGCGGCCGTGCGGTGTCTAGACGCCGGCGCGTTTCGAGGCAACAGGGTTGCGACGTCGACGAAGCCGCGGACGGCGGGGAGGGATGGATGACGCAGCCGGTCGCGATCGTGACGGGAGCCGGCTCGGGCGTCGGGCGCGCGGTGGCGCTCGGCCTCGGGCGGGCCGGCTACCGGGTGGTGCTCGCGGGCCGGCGGCGCCCGCCGCTGGAGGCGGCGGCGGACGAGATCGGCGAGCGGGCGCTCGCCGTCGAGGCGGACGTCGCCGACGCGGGCTCCGTGGAGCGGCTGTTCGCCCGCACCCGCGAGGCGTTCGGCCGGCTCGACGTCCTGTTCAACAACGCCGGCATCTTCACGCCCGCCGTGCCCGTCGACGAGATCGCGCTCGAGGACTGGCGCGCCTCCGTCGACGTCAACCTGACGGGCGCCTTCCTGTGCACGCGAGCCGCGTTCCGGATGATGAAGGCCCAGGATCCGCGCGGCGGGCGAATCATCAACAACGGCTCGATCTCCGCGCAGGTGCCGCGGCCGAATTCCGCGCCCTACGCGGCCACGAAGCACGCCATCACCGGCCTGACCCGCGCCACCTCCCTCGACGGACGCCCCCACGACATCGCCTGCGGGCAGATCGACATCGGCAACGCCGAGACCGATATGACGCGCGGCTTCGCTGAAGGAGCCCGGCAGGCCGACGGATCGATACGGCCGGAGCCCGTGATCGATGCGCGCCACGTGGCCGACGCGGTCGTCTACATGGCGGGCCTCCCCCTCTCGGCCAACGTCCAGTTCATGACGGTCGTGGCGACCAAGATGCCCTATATCGGCCGCGGCTGAGACGCAGGGCGTCTTTGCGATTCTGCGCGGGAGCGCCTACATAGGCGCGACAGCGCCCTCGGGGCCCGCCGGGGCGCGAGCGATTCCCTTCGATCCGTCGTCCGAGACGATCGCCCGCCCGCGGGCGTGTGAGCCGTTGCCCGCCATGTTGATGCAGACGCAGAACGTCGCCGAAACCCGCCGCCCGACCGATCCGGTCGCCCGGCGCCGCACCTTCGCGATCATCTCGCACCCGGATGCGGGCAAGACCACGCTCACCGAGAAGCTGCTCCTGTTCGGGGGCGCGATCCAGCTCGCGGGCGAGGTCAAGGCCAAGCGCAACCGGGTCTCGACCCGGTCCGACTGGATGGGCATCGAGAAGGAGCGCGGCATCTCGGTCGTGACCTCGGTGATGACCTTCGAGTACGGCGACTGCGTCTTCAACCTTCTCGACACGCCGGGCCACGAGGACTTCTCCGAGGACACCTACCGGACGCTGACCGCGGTCGATTCGGCCGTGATGGTGATCGACGCGGCCAAAGGCATCGAGGCGCGCACCCGCAAGCTGTTCGAGGTCTGCCGCCTGCGCGACATCCCGATCGTGACCTTCGTGAACAAGCTCGACCGCGAGGCGCGCGACCCGTTCGAGCTTCTCGACGAGATCGAGAAGACGCTCGCCCTCGACGTCGCGCCCGTCACCTGGCCGATCGGCCGGGGCCGCGGCTTCGCGGGCACCTACGAGCTCGGGGCGAACCGGGTGCGCCGGCTCGACGCCGCGGACGATGCCGGCACCGTACCGGTCTCCGGCCTCGACGATCCGCTCTTCGATCGCCTGCTCACCGAGGACGGGGAGGCGGCGAACTGGCGCGAGGAGGCCGCGCTCGCCGAGGGCGGCCTCAAGGCCTTCGACCTCGCGGCCTTCCGCGAGGGCCATCTCACGCCGGTCTTCTTCGGCTCGGCGCTCCGCAATTTCGGCGTGCGCGACCTGATCGACGGGCTCAGCCGCTTCGCGCCGCCGCCGCGCGGCCAGGACGCCGACAAGCGCCTCGTCGAGCCGACCGAGCCGAAGATGACCGGCTTCGTCTTCAAGATCCAGGCGAACATGGACCCGAACCACCGGGACCGGATCGCCTTCATGCGGGTCTGCTCGGGCCGCCTGAACCGGGGCATGAAGGCGCGCCTCGTGCGCACCGGCAAGCCGATCTCGCTCTCGGCCCCGCAATTCTTCTTCGCGCAGGACCGCGCCATCGCGGACGAGGCCTTCGCGGGCGACGTGGTCGGCATCCCGAACCACGGCACGCTGCGCATCGGCGACACGCTGACCGAGGGCGAGGACATCGTGTTCCGCGGGGTGCCGAGCTTCGCCCCCGAGATCCTGCGCCGCATCAAGCTCACCGACGCCATGAAGGCCAAGAAGCTGCGCGAGGCGCTGCAGCAGATGGGCGAGGAGGGCGTGGTGCAGGTGTTCCTGCCGCATGACGGCGCGCAGGCCATCGTCGGCGTCGTCGGCGCGCTTCAGCTCGACGTGCTGAAGGAGCGCCTGCAGGCGGAGTACGGCCTGCCCGTCGACTACGACACCACCCGGTTCACGGTTTGCCGCTGGATCGCGTCGGATTCGGAGCCCGAACTCGACAAGTTCATCGGGAGCCACGGCTCGTCGATGGCGAGCGACCTCGACGGCGCGCCGGTCTTCATGGCGACCACCGCCTTCTCGCTCCGCTACGAGGAGGAGCGCTGGCCGGAGGTGCGCTTCACGGACGTGAAGGATTACCAGAAGCGATCCGACTGACAGGCGCCGTCGCCCTGTCACGGCGGCGGAGCCAAGTTCCGGGCGACATCGACGCCCGGATTGCCTATCCTCGACCCATTCCGCTCTCGGCGCCTGCCAGTCGAGCATGCGTCAGGCCCCGGCTGCCTCTCGTCGCGAGCTTCTCCCATCCGGAGGTTAGGCGATGACGACACTCCACGCGGTCACCCACGGTCACGCATCGGCCGCCCTGCCGGTGCGCGACATCGGCGCGAGCGACCTGAAGGCCGCGCTCCGCGCCGGCTTCGACGACTTCCTGGCGATGCCCACGCACGTCGTCTTCATCAGCCTGATCTACCCGATCATCGGCATCGTGCTCGCGGCGCTGACCTTCGACGGCAACCTGATCCCGCTGCTGTTCCCGCTGGCCTCCGGCTTCGCGCTGGTCGGCCCGTTCGCGGCGGTCGGCCTGTACGAGCTCAGCCGGCGGCGCGAGGCCGGGCTCGACACGAGCTGGGCCTACGCCTTCTCGGGCCTGAGGCGCCGCGCCGTCGGCTCGCTCGTCGCCGTCGGCGGATTGCTGGCGACGATCTTCGCCTGCTGGCTCGTCGTCGCGGAAGGGCTCTACTGGGCGCTCTACGATTCCTACGCTCCGGCGACGTTCCTCGGCTTCTTCCACGAGGTGCTGACGACGCAGCGCGGCTGGGCCCTGATCCTGCTCGGCAACCTCGCGGGCTTCGCCTTCTCGCTGATCACGCTCGCCGTCAGCGTGGTCTCGGTCCCGCTCATCGTCGGGCGCCACGTCGACGCGCTGACCGCGCTCGAGACCTCGATCGCGGCCTTCCGGCAGAATCCGCGCACGCTTCTCGCCTGGGGCTTCATCGTCGCCGGGATGCTGGTCCTCGGCTCGCTGCCCCTCTTCGTCGGGCTCGCCGTGGTGATGCCGGTTCTCGGCCATGCCACCTGGCACCTCTACGGGCGGATCGTCGCCGACTGAGGATCCGCACGCGGACGGGGCGGGCGCACCCGTCCGCGCGGGTTCAGAACTTGCCGAGCATCGGGAAGTCGATGCTGAGCGTCGATTCCGTCGCGAGCGGCGCCTCCCGCCGGCGCGGCTTGCGGTTCAGGACCTGCTTCAGCTTGGTCTTGAGGACCGCCATGTCGAACGGCTTGAGGATGAAGGCGTCGGCGCCGGCCTGGTGGGCGACGTTGATGTCCTCGAAGTCGAACGACGACTCTGTGAGGATGAAGGGCGTGTTCATCAGGGTGTCGTCGCCGCGGATCTCGCGCAGCAGCGCGACGCCGTCCATCGGCTCCATGTCGAGGTCCGAGATGACGAGGGCGTACTTGCGCTCGCGCAGGCGCTCGAGCGCCTCGATGCCCGTGGTGACACCCTCGACTTCCGGGAATCCGAGCCGGTTCATCAGCATGATGACGAGCTTCAGGAGCTTTTCCTGGTCGTCGACGACGAGGATCGGGGGCGTGTCGCTCATGGCGCTGGCTGGCTCGGGTCAGGGGCGTCGGCGGGACCGGTCACGGCGCTCGGACAATCAGATGAACAGGTGATCGATGCCCTGCTTGGACATCGCGTCGGCCTGCAGGGAAACCGCGAGGGTGTGGATGGCGGCGGCTTTCGGCGTTCCCCGCTGCAGCGTCGGAAGCAGGTTCGCCTTGTTGAACAGGGCCTCCGTCGCCGTATTCCGCATGCCGGTCTTGAAGGAGTGGACGAACTCGCGCTTGGCGATCTCGCGCCACTCGCAGATCTGGACGTCGCGATGGCGCTGGTCCTCGGCGATCCGGTTGAAGGTCTCGTGAATCGACGTGCGCTCGCCCTCGATGACCTGGGCGGCGAAGTTCTGCTCGATGATCAGGAAGCTCGTGATGACGGAGAACTCGTTCTTCTTCTGAGCCTGCCGCGTGATGTCGCCGAGCTGGTTCGCCCGCAGCTGCGGGTCGGACGACAGGTTCAGCCGGGAAAAATAGATCAGATGGACGAGGCTCGTCCTCTTGGCGCGCATGACTGCATTTGTCCCAGACCGGATGCCGCCAGCTTAGGCGCCCGGAAATAACGGCGCGTAAACGCCGGCGGACCGGCACCGACCACCCGGCAAAAGCTGCCGGGAGGCCGCCGGCCGCACGTTCCTTTTTGCCGCTCCCGGCCTGCAAGCTCTCGTATCGTCAATGGGTTAGCATTGGCACGCCAGTTGCGCGGCAGGCTCCCGAGGATGGCCGCCGCCTGGCGCCATCCAGGGTTTTCAGGCCGGGACCTCCCACCATGGATATCTTCACCGCGCTGCAGACGGCGGTCACCGGACTGAAGGCGCAGTCCTACGCGATCGGCAACATCTCGGGGAACATCGCGAACTCGCAGACGACCGGCTACAAGCGAGTCGACACGAGCTTCGTCGACCTCATCGCCGAGCAGACGCCGAAGCACGAGGTCGCCGGCACCGTGATGTCGCAGGCGCAGCTCACGAACTCGGTCCAGGGCAACATCGCCGCCACCAGCATCCCGACCAACATGGCCATCAACGGCCAGGGCTTCTTCACGGTCCAGCAGAAGACCGGCGACGCCAACGGCCAGCCGACCTTCTCGGGCAACAACCTCTACACCCGGCGCGGCGACTTCGCCCTCGACAAGGACGGCTACCTCGCCAACGGGGCGGGCGCCTACCTCCTCGGCGACAACCTCGACCCGATCTCGGGCCAGGTGACGTCCTCGGGCCCGATCAAGATCAACAACACGACGCTGCCGGCCAAGCAGACGAACGCGATCACCTACGGCGCCAACCTTCCGAAGGTGCCGATCACAACCGCGTCGAAGGCGGGCGACTCGACGCCCTACACGGCGGTGGCCGGCGCGATCATCACAGATCCCGCGGCGGCCGCGCCCGCCACGCCCCTGAAGGTCGCCAAGACCACCGAGGCTCCCGCCTTCCTCGACAAGAGCATCGCGGGCCCGGCGCTCACGGTCTACACGGCGAGCGGCGCGCCGGTCTCGCTCTCGACCCGCTGGGCGAAGGTCCAGGACGCGGACGCGACGACGACCCCGGCGACGAACGCGGTCTGGAACCTGTTCTACGCGTCGAGCTCGAGCTCGGCGGCCACGGCGTCGGACTGGATCAATGTCGGCGCGGCCTTCTCGTTCGATGCCTCCGGCAAGTTCGTGCCGCCGACCGATGCGAGCGTCGCGACGACGAATGCGGACGCCTCGGTCACCATCAAGATCCCGGACGTCACCGTGGACGGCGCCGATGTCGGCGACCTCAATCTCAACCTCGGCGCCAACGCGCTGACGCAGTACGCCTCCTCGGCCGGCTCCGTGACGACCAACACCCTGACGCAGGACGGCTACGCGGCGGGCACCCTCAACAGCGTCTCGGTGACGCCCGAGGGCAAGATCGTCGGCTCCTTCTCGAACGGCTCGACCATTCCGGTGGCGACGGTCGGGATCGTGCATTTCATGAACCCGGACGGGCTCAAGCCGGATTCGGGCGGGAATTATGAGCAGACGCTCGATTCCGGCGTGCCGATCGCGGGCCTCGGCGGCGCAACGATCGTCGGCGGCAATGTCGAGCAGTCGAATACCGACATTGCGGGCGAATTCTCTAAGATGATCGTAACCCAGCAGGCCTACTCTGCGAACACGCGCGTCATGTCGACCGCCCAGCAGATGATGTCCGACCTGCTCAACGTGATCCGTTGACGGACGCCCCGAGGAGCGTGAGAGCCCGGCGCCGGGAGGGATGAGATGTCGGTGAATGCCCTCAACACCGCGACGGCCGGGCTGCAGGCGACGCAGCTCGCGATCGGCATCGTCTCGCAGAACGTGGCGAACGCCGGCACGGCGGGCTACGTCAAGCGGACCGTCTCCACGGTCTCGACGGCGCCCGGCAATGCCGGCGTCGCCGTCGGCACGGTCAGCCGCACCTTCGACGACGCGGCCCTGAAGCAGTTGCGGCTCGAGACGTCCGGCTCGGCCTATACCGCGACGAAGGCCGACATCCTGGCGCAGGTCGACAAGCTCTACGGTACGCCGGGGGATCCGACCGCGCTCGACGCGAGCCTCAACGCCTTCACGCAGGCGCTGCAGAAGCTCGCCGCCAACCCCAATCTCGCCAATGCCCGGACCACGGTCGTCAACGCCGCCTCGACGGTCGCGGCGCAGATCGGCAGCATCGCGGGCAGCATCCAGGACCTGCGCACCGGGGTCGAGAGCCGCCTGTCCGCCGAGACCCAGCAGGCCAACAGCCTTCTCACCTCGATCGCGAGCCTGAACCTCAAGGCCGCCAGCACCAGCGACGATTCCGTCCGCGCCGGCATCCTCGATCAGCGCGACCAGCAGATCACGCAGCTCTCGTCCTATTTCGACGTGAAGACGGTCGATCAGCGCGACGGCACCGTGACGCTGCTGACGACCTCGGGCGTGACGCTGGTCGACCGCGGCAGCGCGACGACGCTGTCCTTCGACGGCCGCGGCACGCTCAGCGCCGAATCGGCTTACACGACGGATCCGACGACGCGCAGCGTCGGGACGATCACGGCGACGACCCCCGGCGGCGGCACCATCGACCTCGGGGAATCCGGGGCACTCCGCTCGGGATCGATCGCGGCCGAGCTCGAGCTGCGCGACAAGATCCTGCCCCAGGCCCAGCGCCAGCTCGACGACCTGGCCGCGGGCCTGTCGCAGGCCCTCACCGACAAGAGCGTGACGGGCACGAAGAACGGCTCCGGCGGCTTCGACCTCAACCTGAGCGACCTGCAATCGATCAAGCCCGGCAACACGATCACGATCCCTGTCGCGTCGGGCGGCAGCGTCCGCAACATCAACCTGGTCGCCTCGGCCCAGGCCGGCACCAAGGTCGATCCGAGCCAGACCAACGATTCGAACGCGCTCGTCAGGGCGTTCACGATCCCGGCCGCGCCGGCCTCGGAGACGGACTTCGCGAGCGCGATCAAAGCCGCGCTCGATGGCCCCCCACCACTCGTGTCGGGCGTGTCGGCCGCCGCCACGGCTTCCTCGGGCAAGGTCTCGGTCACGGGTTCGAGCGTGCAGGGCGTCACGGCCGCGATCACGGTGCCGAACTCGACGACCTCGTTCACCGGCAGCTTCCCGCAGATCCCGCTCTTCGTGGACGGTTCGGGCGCCGCGCTGATCACGGGCTCGCTCGACGGGACCATCCAGCGGACCGGCCTCGCGCAGCGGCTCGGCGTGAACCCGTCGCTGATCAGCGACACCTCCCCGCTCGTCGCCGCGAGCGCGACCTCGACGCTTCCGGATTCGGTCCGGCCGCAATATCTCTACGACGCCCTGACGAGCGCGAAGCAGACCTTCTCGTCCTCGAGCGGCATCGGCGGTATCAACGCGCCTCACTCGGCGAGCGTCGTCGGTTTCGCGCAGGAGGTCATCGCCGCGCAGGGGGCCGCGGCGACGACGGCCCAGAGCCTCGACGAGGGCCAGAGCGTGGCGCTCTCGACGGCGCAGGGCCGCTTCGCGGCGACCGCCGGCGTCAACATCGACGAGGAGATGTCGCGCCTCATCGAGCTGCAGACGGCCTACACGGCCAATGCCCGCGTTCTGACCGCGGCCCGCGACATGCTCGATACCCTGTTGCGGATCTGAGGCCAGCCATGTCGATCATCCAGCCGTTCGCCGCGGGCAGCTACGCGACGGGCCGAAACACGGCCAACCTCGTCAACCTGAAGAGCCAACTCGACACGCTCACGACGCAGCTGACGACGGGGCGCGCCGCCGAGACCTATGGCGGCCTCGGCACGGGACGCTCCGAGAGCCTGAGCGCCCACGCGGCGCTGAGCGCGCTCGACGGCTACGACTCGACCATCACGACCGCGCAGACCCGCGTGCAACTCGCCTCGGCGAGCCTGACCGAGCTCTCGAGCCTGACGACGACGCTGCGCAAGAGCATCGACAATGCCGCCCTGAACAACGGGGCGAGCGCGTCGAACAATGCGCTGCTCGCGCGCAACGGCCTCGACGCCGCGATCGACGCGCTGAACCAGCAATCGGCCGACCAGTACCTGTTCGGCGGCCGCGTCTCGAACACGCCGCCGGTCGTCTCGACCGACACGCTCCTGAACGGATCGACCGCGCCGCAGAAGGATGGCCTGAAGACCGTCGTCCAGGAGCTGATCAACGCGGATATCGGGACGGATGTGGCGGCGCCGAATACGGGTCTCGGGCGGCTGACGCTCGCCGCGCCCGTCGCGCCGGCGACGAACCTGACGCTCTCGGCCGCCAGCGCGGCGACGCCGCCGGCCTTCGGCTTCGGCCTGCCGAGCGCGCCGACCGCGAAAGGATCCGCCTTCACCGTCACCACGGCCGCGGCCTCGCCGCCCTCCTACCAGATCGGGCTCTCCGGGAATCCTGCCGCGGGCGACAGCCTCACGCTCACGCTGGCGCTGCCCGACAACACCACCAGGACCATCACGCTGACGGCGATGGGCTCGTCGGCGGCCGGATCCACGACCGATTTCGCGATCGACCCGACGAGCCCGGCCAACACCGCCGCCAATCTCTCGACGGCGATCAGGAACGCGCTTGGCTACGAGGCCAACACGACCCTGTCGGCAAGCTCGGTCGTGCGGGCGACCCAGAACTTCTTCGACGAGACCGGCGTGAAGCGCGTGGGCTTCGACGCGAGCAGCAACCCCGTCTTCCTCACGGCCGCCCAGGCCTCGGCGCAGACGCCGCCCGTCTCGACGGTTCAATGGTACCAGGGCGAGATATCGTCGACCGATGCGCGCGGTTCGGCGAGCGTCCGGGTCGGCGCCACCCAGACCGTCGAGGTCGGCGCCCGCGCCAACGAGGCCGCGATCAAAGCCGCGCTGACATCGCTCGCCGCGGCCGCCGTCAGCAATGCCGGGGTGTCGGCCACCACCGCGCAGGATCGCTGGAACGCGGTCGCCCAGCGCACGACCGCGATCCTGCCCGCTGCCGGGACGCTGGAGACGGTCGCCTCCGACTTCAGCCTCGCGGCGAGCTCGCTCTCGAACGCCCAGTCGCAGAACAAGACCACCCGCGCCACGCTGCAATCGTCCCTCGATTCGGTCGAATCGGTCACGACCGAGGAGGTCGCGGCCAAGCTTCTGGCGACGCAGAACCAGCTCCAGGCGAGCTATCAGGTCACCTCGATGCTCTCGAAGCTCTCGCTCGTGAACTATCTCAGCTGACGAGGCGGGCGCGGGCAGCGCACCGGCGCCCGCCTCGACGGTTCCGTCGAGGAGCCCATCCGCACCTGCGTCGCGGGCTGGCGCGCCAGCCCGCTTGATCGGCCGGCATCCGGCCGCCTATCGTCGAGCGGAGCCGGAAGCGGGAGCCGTGGTGATGGCAGGTTCGTTTCGTGTCCTTTGCCTGGCCGTCGTCCTCATGACGCCGCTCGTGCCGGCCTCGGCGCGCGAGCCCGTCAGGGCGCCGGTCGCCGAGCCGTTGCAGGCGTGCCCGTCCCAGGGCCAGGGCTTCGTTCGGGTGCCGGGGAGCCGCAGCTGCATCCGCCTCTCGGGCCGCGTGCGCGCCGGCCTCGATGCGCGGATCGATCACGGCGCGGCGGCCCGGCCCACGGCCTCCGGACGCTTCGCGATCGATACCCGCTCCGAGACCGATTACGGCCCGGTGCGGACCTTCGTGCGCATCGGGAGCGGCCGGCCCTGACCGGAGAGCATGCGGCTCTTTCGTGGATACAGCGGCATGCTCTATCTCATTCTGGTCGCACGATGATTCCGGAAAACCGGACTCCGCTTTTCCGCATCGGGCTCTAGAGGCTGCGCGAGAGCACGAGCGGCCCGCTGCGCGCGCCCCGTCCGTAAGGGGAGGGCGAGACCGACGGCGCGCCGTAGATCGTCGGCGTGCGGGCGCGGCCGATCTCGTCCGCCAAAGACTTGATCAGGCCCTCCGAGACGGTGCGCGCGGTGGCCAGGACCATCTGGTTCGTCTCGACCTCGGCCATGAAGCGGCGATGCGCGGCCTTCAGGGTCTCGACCCCCTGCGGCGCGAAGCGGGCCAGCGCGATGGCGTTGGCCTTGGCCGTCTCGAGGCCCAGCATGTAGGCGGCCGCGAGCGCGCTCTTGCGCCCGGACTGGGCGAGGCCCTCGCGCAGGCGGCCGGCGCGGACATGGCCGCTCTCCTCGGCGAGGATCTCCGCCAGGGCCTGCATCGTCGCCATCACCTCGGCCACGAGGGCCTCGGCGCCGGCCCGGTCGCCGATCCGCACCGGCTTGGCGTCGGTCTCACGCGGCACGGGCGGCCTCCTGCATCTTCATCATCTCGCGGTAGACCTGATCGGCGATGCCGACGCCGCCGCTCTTCACGACCTGGCTCGCGTATTCCTTCGTGAGCATCGAGCGGTAGACGCCGCCGCCCGTGCCGTTCTCGCCGAGCGGCCCGTCGGTGCCCTCGGACTGCGTCAGGCGGTCGAGGCTCTGCTCGAGGAACATCGACTCGAAGTCGGTCGCGGCCTTCCTGGCTTTGGTGCTCGCGGCCTTGGCCGAGTCGTCGGCGGTCTTCGTGACCGAGGCCGCGATGTTGCCGGCGATGGACTTGCCGACCTGCAGGGCGGCCGAGGCGGCGAAGGTGGCGAGCGGCAGCATGGGATTACCTCGCTGTGGCGGAGGGAGAGGGGAGGGGCGGCATCACATCAGCTCAATGTCGGCCTGGAGGGCGCCCGCGGCCTTGATGGCCTGCAGGATCGAGATGAGGTCGCGGGGGCCGACCCCGAGGGCGTTGAGGCCGTCCACGAGCTCGCGCAGCGTGACGCCCTCCTTGACGAGGGCGAGCTTGTTGCCGTCGCCCGTATCCACCTTCAGGCCCGTGCGCGGCACCACCACGGTCTGGCCGTTCGAGAGCGGGTTCGGCTGGCTCACCTGCGGCTGCTCGGTGATGGTGACCGTGAGGTTGCCCTGCGCGATCGCCACCGTGGAGACGCGCACGTCGCGGCCCATCACGATGATCCCCGAGCGCTCGTCGACCACGACCTTGGCGGTCTGATCGGGCTCGACCTTGAGCTGCTCGACCTCGGTGACGAGGCGGATCATGTTGCCGTGGAAGCGGGCCGGGATCTGCAGCGTCACGGTCGCCGGGTCGGTCGGCTCGGCGGTGTCCTCGCCCATGAAGTCGTTGATGGCCGAGGCGATGCGCTTCGAGGTGGTGAAGTCCGGATTGCGCAGCGAGAGGCGGAGCGTGCGCGCGTCGTTCAGCCTGAAGGCGATCTCGCGCTCGATATTGGCCCCGTTCGAGATGCGCCCGTTCGTCGGCACGCCGCGGGTGATCTTCGCAGCGTCGCCTTCGGCGGCGAAGCCCGCGATGGCGACCGATCCCTGCGCCAGCGCGTAGACCTCGCCGTCGGCGCCGAGCAGCGGGGTCACCAGAAGGGTCCCGCCCTGCAGCGACTTCGCGTCGCCGAGCGAGGACACGGTGACGTCGATCCGGGTGCCCTGGGCGGCGAAGGGCGGCAGGCTCGCCGTCACCATCACGGCGGCGAGGTTCTGGGTGCGCATGGTGGCGCCCCGCGTGTTGACCCCGAGCCGCTCCAGCATCGCCTGCAGCGACTGCTTGGTGAACGGGATGTTGTTCAGCGTGTCGCCGGTGCCGTTGAGGCCCACCACGATGCCGTAGCCGACGAGCTGGTTCTGGCGCACGCCCTCGATCGAGGCGAGGTCCTTGACCCGGGACAGGGCGAGGGCCGGCCCGGCTTGGCCGAGCACGAGCACGGCCAGCGCCAGCGCCAGGCTCAGAAGGGTGCGGGGGCCGGAGGGCTGCGGGTTCATGCCGGGCTTCGATCGGGACAGGTCTCGCCCCACCCTGCCAGGACCGTGCCAGCCGCCGCCTTTCCATAATGGTTTGAATTTGAAGGGTTTTTCCGGGGCTTGACGGATCGGCCACGCTGCGGGCCACTGCCGGAAACTGCCGGCCCGGCAGCTTTTGCCGGGCCGTTTACGCACCGTTAACCAGGCGGGACCGAGTGTCGGGCCCAGGCGAGGCCGCCTTCGTCGGCTCGGATCGGTCCTTTCTCATGCGTGTCGAGACCCGCTTCACCGCTCAAGGGACCACCTCCGTCGGCGGCGCGCGCCGCTCCGCCGAGGGGCGTACCTTCGCCCTGTCCACCGGCGGAGAGGCCGCCGCCGCGCAGGCCCCGGCCGCGGCCGCGACGCTCGCCGGCCTCGATGCCGTGCTTGCCCTGCAGGGCGAGACCGAATCCGCGACCGAGCGCCGCCGCCGCTCGGCCCGGCGCGGCCACGACCTCCTCGACGGACTCGACCGTCTCAAGGCGGCGATCCTGTCGGGCCGGGTGCCGACCGGCGAGTTGCGGGCGATTGCCGGCCGCCTCTCGGACCGGGCCGCGCTCAGCGGCGATCCGCGCCTCGACGGGCTCGTCGCCGATATCGAGCTCCGCGCGGCGGTGGAACTCGCCAAGCTTGAGGTCGGCCGCGAGGCCTGATCGACGCGCGAGATTGACGGCTTGGCCGCGATCCCCGACAAAGCGCCCGCCTCGAACCCGGTGGCGCGACCGGGGAGACTTGCCGTCGCGCCGATCCTCCGGCGCCGATGCTGTTCAATTCCTTCGTCTTTCTCCTCGCCTTCCTGCCGGCCGCGCTGATCCTGCACGGGCTCGCCGAGCGCTTCCGGCACGGCTGGCGGCTGCCCGTCCTCCTGCTGCTGTCGTTCGTGTTCTACGGCTGGTGGGACCTGCGCTTCGTGCCCCTGCTCGCCGGCTCGATCCTGGTCAACTGGCTCGTCGCCCGTGCCTACCTGCGCAGCCGGGCCGGCCTGCTGATCCCGGTCGCGATCGCCGGAAACCTCGTGGTCCTGGCGCTCTTCAAGTACCTGAACTTCTTCGCCGACCTCGCGAACCTGATTCCCGGCCTGCACGCCCCGCACCTCGACTGGGTGCTGCCGCTCGGCATCTCGTTCTTCACCTTCCACCACGTGATGTACCTGACGGACCTCAAGGCCGGGCGCGCGCCGGCCTACGGCCTCGTCCGGTACGCGCTCTACATCGGGTTCTTCCCGCAGGTTCTCGCCGGCCCGCTCGTGCGCTGGAGCGAGATCATGCACCAGTTCGAAGAACGGCCCTACGCGCGCCCGGACGCGGCGGAGCGGATCGGGCGGGGCATCATGCTGCTCTGCGTCGGCCTCTCCAAGAAGGTGTTCCTCGGCGATCCGCTCAGCGTCTACGTCAATCCGGTCTTCCAGGCCGCCGCCGCCGGCAAGGCCGTGACCGTCGCGGAGGCCTGGCAGGCGACGCTGGGCTTCACCTTCCAGATCTACTTCGACTTCTCCGGCTACACCGACATGGCGCTCGGCCTCGCGCTGCTGTTCGGGATCGTCCTGCCGCAGAATTTCGACGTGCCCTACCGCGCGACCTCGCTGCGCGACTTCTGGCGGCGCTGGCACATGACCCTGTCGCGCTTCCTGCGCGACTACCTCTACATCGGCATGGGCGGAAACCGCTGCGGCCTCGGCATCCAGCTCGCCGCGCTCTTCGCCACCATGACGCTCGGCGGCCTCTGGCACGGGGCCGGGCTCACCTTCGTGGTCTGGGGCGCCCTGCACGGGCTCGGGCTCGGGCTCGGCGTGCTCTGGCGGCGCGCGGGCGTGCAGGTGCCGGCCCTCCTCGGCTGGGCGCTGACCGCGCTCTTCGTCGTGCTGACCTGGGTGCTGTTCCGGGCGACCAGCTTCGAGGCGGCGCTGATCATCTTCAAGGGCCTGTTCGGGCTCGCGCCGATCGGGTCGGGCTTCAAGTGGAGGACCATCCTGATCGCGGCCGCAATCGCCATGGTCGGCCCGAGCGCCTGGGCCGCCGTGCACCGCCTGCCGCCGAACCGGGCGCTCGCGGCCGCCTTCGCGGTGCTGTTCGTCGTCGTCCTCCTCAAGATCGGGGACGATGCGAACTACGAGTTCATCTACTTCCAGTTCTGACGCGATGGAGGACGCCCCCACCGCCTCCGCCCGTGCCTGGCGCCGTTTCGCGGCCGGGTTCGCGGCGACCGCGTCCGGGCTTCTCGCCGGCTATCTCGCGCTCGCGGTGATCGTCGATCCCTACGACAGCGGCCGCTCGAGCCTGCTCTCGGCCGGGGCGGTGCGGCCGCAGGGGCCGCGCACGGCCGCCGCGAGCCGCGGTCGCGACCCCGCCTTCACGGGCGCGGTCATCGGCAACTCGCATATCCAGCTCGTCGAGCCAGCCCGGCTCGGCGCCGCCACCGGGATCCCGTTCGTCCAGCTCTCGGTGCCGGCGACGGGGCCGGGCGAGCAGTTCCTGCTGCTCGACTGGTATCTCCGCCATCACCCGAGCCCCGCGGCCCTGGTGGTGGCGGCCGACGCGTACTGGTGCACCGACGATCCCGCCCTGACGAATGCGAAGCCGTTCCCCTTCTGGTTGTTCTCGGAGAGCTGGCCCGCCTATCTGCGCGGCCTGATGCGATTTTCCGTCGCGCAGGAGGTCGTCGGCCGCATCGGCTGGCTGATGCGCGCGCGCCGCCCGCTCGCCCGGCCCGACGGCTGGTGGGATTACGAGCCGGACTACCTGCGCCAGGGCTACGCCGACGACCCGCGTCTCGTCGCCGACCGCGAGCGGCGCGCGCCCGACGGCCCCGATCCGCACCGCGCCGGCCCGTTCCCGGCCGCCGCGCGCTTCGCCGAGGTTCTGGCCCGCGTGCCGGCCCGGACGCCCGTGCTGCTCGTCTTCCCGCCGCTCTACGCGCCCGGCCTGCCGCGGCCGGGCACCGCGCGCGAGGCGGCCGAATCCGCATGCAAGGCCGCGATCGGCGGCGCGCTTGCGACGCACCCGCTGAGCGCGGTGCTCGACTGGCGCCGCGACCGCCCGGATTTGCATGACCCGGCGCTCTTCTTCGACCAGACCCATTACCGCCACCCGCTCGCGCACCGCCTGACCGACGATATCGCGGCGCGCCTGCGGCCTCTCATCCAGTCATCGCGGGCGCAGGACTGACATCTCGGTATCGTCTACGGCCTTACCACCGTGGCGTGTTTGCCGCATTGCAAGCGGCATATACCCTGGTGCAGCGGTTCCGGCGTCGAGGTCCGTTGTGAGGATCACAGACCTCGACTATACGGCACGAAATTATCGCCGCAGACCGGCCGTACGGGAAGTGTGAGGGCGACGAATGGCGAAGGTGGTGCTCGAGGACGGCTACGTTCCGACCGACGACGAGCCCTTCATGAATGATCGGCAGCGCGAGTATTTTCGGCGCAAGCTGCTCGGTTGGAAGAACGACATCCTGCGGGAGGCCCAGGACACGCTGGTGGCCCTGCAGAGCGAGAACGAGAACCATCCCGATCTCGCGGACCGCGCCTCCTCGGAGACCGACCGGGCGATCGAGCTCCGGGCCCGCGACCGGCAGCGCAAGCTCACCGGCAAGATCGACGCGGCCTTGGCCCGTCTCGAGGACGGGTCCTACGGCTACTGCGAGGAGACGGGCGAGCCGATCTCGCTGAAGCGCCTCGACGCGCGGCCGATCGCGACGCTGTCGCTGGAGGCGCAGGAGCGGCATGAGCGGCGCGAGCGGGTCTACCGCGACGATTGAGCGCTTTCGTACGATCGGGTGCGGGGCGCGCGATCGCCCCGGCGAAGACGCGGGCACGATGTGCATCGTGATCTGAAACGCCCAAGATTAAGGCGTCCGATTATTGGATCTCGCCTCGCTAAATCGCGGGGCGGCGCGCCGTTAAGCTTCGGAACTTAGGCGCCTGCCGGCCATTCTCGACCGAGAAACTCGTTCGAGGACGTCGAGATGGACAATGAAATTCTGATCATCGTGCTGGCGGTGGCGACGCTCGTCATCGTGGTCGGCTTCGCCCTGTGGCAGCGCTCGCGCGTCGCCGCAGCCAAGGGCGATCCGCGCCGCTCCTCCTTCACCGAGCAGCACGGCGGACCGGCCCGGCCGAACCGACCGGGAACCGAGCATTGAGGGCAGCGCCCCCGGCGCCCCTCAGAACGGCAGCAGGATGTCGACGAGCTGCTGCCCGTAGCGCGGCTGCTGCACGTCGGTGATCTGGCCGCGACCGCCATAGGCGATGCGGGCCTCGGCGATCTTCGTCGAATCGACCGTGTTGTCGGACTCGATGTCCTCCGGGCGGACCACGCCGGCCACGATCAGCTCGCGCACCTCGAAGTTGACGCGGATCTCCTGCTTGCCCTCCACCACGAGGTTTCCGTTCGGCAGGACCTGCGTCACGATCGCGGCCACGTTCGTGGTGACCTGCTCGGCCCGCTGGACCGAGCCGGCGCCGTCGCTGGCGGAGGTCGAGGTGGCGTTGAGGAGCTTGTCGGCCGCGATGCCGGCCGCCTTGACGCCCGCGTTGGTCTCCAGGCCGAAGGCGTTCGGCAGGCCGAACCCTTCCGCGTTCGAGCGCGAGCGCTTGGTCTCGTTGTTGAGGTTGGCCTTGTCGGTGACGTTCACCTTGACGGTGACGAGGTCGCCGATCCGCGCGGCGCGCTGGTCCTTGAAGAAGGCGCGCGAGCCCGTCCGCCAGAGCGAGTTCGGCGCGTAGGAGACGGGCTGCACCTCCGGCATCGGCAGGCGCACCGGCCGGTAGCCGGCCTGCGCGGTCGGGTCCTGGATCGCCGAGAGGGTCGGGGTGGCGCCGACCTGCGACAGGCGGTCGACCGTGTTGCAGGCGCCGAGGCCCGTCGCGGCGAGCGCGAGGGCGGCGAGGGCGAGGGGGCGGCTGGGGCTCATCGGACGCGAACTCTTCGAACGGGGGTCGGGGCGTCAGCGGACGGGCGCGTCGAGGGCGGCGCTCGCCTGGCGTTGCGGTGCGGTGGGGCCGACCGAGACCCGGCCCGGCCCGACGACGGTCGCCTGCAGCACCTTCTTCGAGGCGCTGTTGATGACGTTCACGGTCGCGCCGAGGCGTCCGCTCTCGTTGGCCATGCCGCGGATCGAGAGGGCGATGCCGGGCGTCTCGTAGACGATGGTCACGGCCTCACCGCGGTTGACGAGCTCCGGCGGGGCCGTGTCGCCGGTGCGAAGGACCGAGCCGGCGCTGAGCGTGCGCTGGGCCACCTCGCCGGCGACGTCGGCGACGCCGGATTGCGCGTCGGGGGGCGAGCCCTCGCGGGGGCGGCGCTCGAGCGTCACGTCGGCGGCGGTCACGGGCTCGCCGCGGCTCACGGTCCGGGCGAGCACCGCCACGTCCCGCATCTCGACGACGAGCCCCGAGACCCGCAGCGAAGCCTGCCGCTCGCCGAGGCTGATCAGCCCGGTGACGCGGCGCGAGCGCGGTTCGTAGGTGACGTCGAGGGCTGCCGCCTGGCCGTTGAGGTCGACCGGCGCGAGGAGCGCCGGCGCCTCCCCGTCGAGGCGGATGCTGAGGTTGCGCGGATCGAGCCCGAACGCGGTCTCCAGGCCCCGCTTCAGCGCCGCCTCGATCTCCGGCGCGCCGACCCGGCGCACGGCGCGCTGGACCGCGATCTGGACGCGGCCGCCGGTCTCGACCGTGCCGAGGCCGAGCGCCGCCACCGCCTCGACGATGCGCCGCGCCTGGATCGTGCCGGTCGAGCCGAGCGCGGGAGCGCGGAACAGCGGCCGCTGGCCGGCCTCTTGGGGCGCCCCCTCCACGAGATCGCCGAGGTTGAGGATGTCGCCGCGGGCGGTCACGTCGCCGCGCAGGCGCAGGCTCCCGCCGGCGAGCGCGGGCAGCGTGAAGAAGCCGATGGCGAGCAGCGCCGCGAGCGCGAGGGCGGCCCGGCCGACGACGGCGGGGCCGAGCGGCGCGATGCGCGGCGACGGCGCGGGGGTGATCGGGTTCAGGGCATCGAGGGAATCGGAGAGCACGGGCATCGCTGTCACCGTCGGCCTCAGCTGCGGAACATCTGGGAGGTGGTGGAGAGCATCTGGTCGGCGGCGGTCACCACCTTCGAATTCATCTCGTAGGCGCGCTGGGCCGCGATCAGGGACGAGATCTCCGTGACCGCGTTCACGTTGGCCTCTTCGAGGTAGGATTGCTGCAGGTTGCCGAACCCTTCGGAGCCCGGCAGCCCGTTGATGGCGGGGCCGGAGGCGGCGGTCTCGATGAAGAGGTTGTCGCCGATCGATTCGAGGCCGACCTTGTTGACGAAGCGGGCGAGCTGGAACTGCCCGAGGGATTGCGGAGCGGTCTGGCCGGGCAGGGTCGCCTGCACGGCGCCGGTCGCGCTGATCGTCACGGCGGTCGCGGTGTTCGGCACGGTGATGCCGGGATCGATCAGGTAGCCGTCGCGGGTGACGAGCTGCCCCTGCGCGGAGAGGTCGAAGGATCCGTCGCGGGTATAGGCCGTGCGGCCGTCGGGCATCGTCACCCGGAACAGGCCCTCGCCGCGGATCGCGACGTCGTAATCCTTCTCGGTCGAGGTCAGCGTGCCCTGCGACATGACGCGGGCGGTCGAGACCGTCTTCACGCCGGAGCCGAGGGCGAGGCCCGCCGGCAGCTGCGTGTTCTGGTCCGAGGTCGAGGAGCCGGAGCGGCGCAGGTTCTGGTAGAGCAGGTCCTGGAAATGCGCCTGCTGGCGCTTGTAGCCCGTGGTGCGCAGGTTCGCGATGTTGTTGGAGATGACCTGGACGTTGAGTTCCTGGGCCGCCATGCCGGTGGCGGCGGCGTAGAGCGCGCGCATCGGTGCCTATCCTTCCTCGCGGGGGGGCGGTCTCAGGCGACGTCCGCGAGGCGGCGGATCGCCGTGCCCCGCAGGTCGTCGAGGCGGGAGATCACGCTGGAGACCATCGTGTAGCTGCGGTTGACGTCCATCAGCCGCGTCATCTCGACGACGGGGCGGATGTTCGAGCGCTCGAGCGCACCGGATTCGAGGCGGCCCGCGAGCCCTGCCGGCCGCGGCTGATCGGCCGAGGAATACAGGTTCGCCCCCTCGTTCTGCAGGCGCTGCGGGTTCGCGAAGGTGACCATGCGGACGCGGCCCCGCACCCCGAGATTGGTCGAGACCGTGCCGTCCGGGCCGATCGAGACGCCGGTCTCCTGCTGGCCGATCGTGATCGGGCCGGCCTCGCCCTGGACGGCGTAGCCGTCGCTCGTCACGAGGTTGCCCTGCTGGTCGAGCTCGAAGGCGCCGTTGCGGGTGTAGCGCGGCCCCTGCGGCGTCTGCACGGTCAGGAAGGCCTCGCCCCGCACCGCCACGTGGAGCGGGTTGCCGGTCTGCTCGATCGCCCCTTGCGAGAGATCGAGGGCAGTGCCGGCATCGATCACATAGGAGACCTGGCGGTCCGTGCCCTGGAAGGAATCCGCGCTCGCCGTCGGCATCAGGTATTCCTGGAACCGGGAGTTGCGGCCCTTGAAGCCCGTCGTCGAGACGTTCGCCATGTTGTTGGCGATGACGTCGAGCTCGCGCTGCAGCGCGACCTGGCTCGACACTCCCACGAACAGCGCGTTCTGCATCTTCCGGCCCATGCGACGCGGACGGCGTCGTTAACGCTGTCCGCACACTGCGTGCCAAAAGAGACACTCTGAATTTCCTGTTTACTCAGAATGGCTTAAACGTCGATATGCCGGGGTGTCCGGCGCGGCGCGACGGGCCGGGCGGCAAACACGACCCGGCAGCTTTTGCCGCCTTAACGGCGCGTTAACCGTACGAACCGATACCTCTTTCCGTTGGATCGCCGCGGACGGCGCGGCCCTTCGGGATCTCGGAAGACGCCACCATGGCCAAGAAGCCGAAGAAGGCCGCCGCCGAAGGCGAGGGCGGCGAGGGCGAGGCGCCGAAGGGCAAGAAGAAGCTCATCATCATCATCATTGCGGCCGCCGTGCTGCTGCTCGGTGGCGGGGGCGGGTTCTTCATCATGAAGAAGAAGGCGGCCCATGCCGAGGCCGAGCACGCCGAGGCCGAGGTGAAGAAGCCGGTCGTCTTCCTCGACGTGCGCGAGATGGTGCTGAACCTCACCCCCGAGCTCGGCCAGGACAAGGCGCGCTTCGCCAAGCTCCGGATCGCTCTCGAATTGAAGGACGCGAAGGTCGAGGGCGAGGTGAAGCCCCTGATGCCGCGCGTCGAGGACACGCTCCAGGTCTACATGCGCGAGCTGCGCGCGAGCGACTTCTCCGGGTCGATGGGGCTCTACCGGCTGCGCGAGGAGCTTCTGCGGCGCGTCAACGTCGCGCTGTATCCCGCCAAGGCCGAGGCGGTGCTCTTCAAGGACGTGATCATCCAGTAACGGATTGTCGAGACAGCCATGGAACCCGACGATCCGAACATGGAGGACGACTGGTCCGCAGCCCTCCTCGAGCAGAACGGGGAGGGCGGCGGGGACGCGTCGCTCGCCGAGGAATGGGGCGCGGCGCTCGCCGAGCAGGGCACCACCCGCAATGCCAGCGACGTCGCCGCCGAATGGGCGACGATGATCGAGGACGGGGAGACCGACAACCTCCCCGAGCTCGCCGGCAACGACCGCATCCTCAATCAGGACGAGATCGACGGCGTCCTGGGTTTCTCCCTGCGCGAATTGTCCGCCTCCGGCGCGGGCGGCGTGCGCGCCATCGTCGATTCGGGCGTCGTCCAGTACGAACGCCTGCCGATGCTGGAGATCGTCTTCGACCGGATGATCCGGTTGCTGTCGACCTCCCTGCGCAACTTCTTCCAGGACAACGTCGAGGTCACCCTCGACAACATCACCTCGGTCCGCTTCGGCGACTACCTGAACGCCATCCCGCTGCCGACGCTGCTCGGCGTGTTCAAGGCCGACGCCTGGGAGAATTCCGGCCTCGTCACGGTCGAATCCAACCTCGCCTACTCGACCCTCGACCTCCTGCTCGGGGGCAAGCGCGGCGGCTCGTCGAGCCGCCTCGACGGGCGGCCCTTCACGACGATCGAGATGCAGCTGGTGCGGCGCCTCGTCGAGATCATCCTGGGCGACCTCGAGATGTCGTTCCAGCCGCTCTCGCCGGTGCGCTTCCTGATCGACCGGATCGAGACGAACCCGCGCTTCGCCACCATCACGCGGCCGGCCAACGCCGCCATCCTGATCGGGCTGCGCCTCGACATGGACGGCCGCGGCGGCCTCCTGCAGATCCTGTTTCCCTACGCGACGATCGAGCCGATCCGTGAATTGCTCATGCAGAGCTTCATGGGCGAGAAGCTCGGCCGCGACCACGTCTGGGAAGGGCACCTCGCCACCGAGATCTGGCAGGCCGACGTCGCCATGGAGGCGGTGCTCCACGAGATGATGCTGCCTCTCAAGCGCGTCCTCGCGCTCAAGGTCGGCGACACGCTGATGTTCGACGCCAAGCCCACCGACCTGATCACCGTCCGCTGCGGCGACTGGGCCCTGACGCAGGGGCGGATCGGGCGCGTCGACGACAACATCGCCGTGCAGGTCACGCGGCCGCTGCGCCGCTCCCGCACCACGCTTCAGGCCTTCGAGGCCTCGATGAACAACCGCAACGACGGGTAGCGTTCCATGAGTGTCCTGCAATGAGTGTTCTGGTCACGCTGCTCGCCGACATCCTCGTAGCCGTGCTCCTCGTCGCCACCATCGTGTCCTCGGTGCGCCTGTCCCGGAAGATCGCCGTAATGAAGGGCGACGAGGCCGCCCTGCGCCAGACGATCGGTGACCTGATGGTCGCGAGCAGCACGGCCGAGCGCGCCATCGCGGGCCTGCGCACCGCCCTCGACGAGTGCGACCGCACGCTCGCCGAGCGCCTCGGCACCGCCGAGCGCTACGCCGCCGACATCGCCGCGCAGGTCCAGGCCGGCGAGGGCGTGCTGGCACGCATCGGCGCCATCGTGGCCGAGATGGGCGCGCCCGCCCGCGTGCCCCGGCCGGCGCCCGAGCCGCAGCCCGCCGTGCCGGCTCCCCCCGTCGCCGCGAGCCCGAACGGCGAGCGCCTCGGCGCGGCCGCCGCGGCGGCACTCGCCATGTCCGAGCGCGCCCTCAGCCGCGTCCGGAGCCGCGCCGCATGAGCGGGCGCGCGCCCGTCAAGCCGACCGAGCCGGCGCCCGCCGGGATGCCCACGCCGGCGACGGCGGCTGCGCGGAAGTCCGGTACGGCGCTGCGCCTGTCGCGCCTGCGCCAGCCGCGTCCGCTGAAGCTCCGCCTGATCGACGCCGTGACGCTCGCCGCCGCCGGCCTCCTCGTGCTCAAGCTCTCCGCGCTCGTGATGGAGCCGCCGCGGGCGGATTCCGAGCTGCCGGACTTCGCCCGCGCGCTCGCCAAGGCGCGCACCGGCTACGAGATCCCCGACCCCTCGACGACGGGATCCGTCAGCGCCAAGGAGCCCGAGAAGCCCGCCGAGGCCAGGAAGGCCGAGCCGCCGCCCCAGGCCCAGCCGCCGATGCCGGAGGCGGCCTCGCCCACCGAGCGCGCGCTCATGGAGAAGCTCGGCGCACGGCGCGACGCCATCAAGCAGCGCAGCCAGGAACTCGATCTGCGCGAGCAGATGCTCGGCGAGGCGGAGCGCAAGCTCGAGAGCGGCGTCAGCGACCTGAAGCAGGCCGAGGAGAAGGCGGATGCCGGCGGCACCAAGCGCTCGGAGGCCGAGAAGGCGGGCCTGAAGAACATCGTGACGATGTACGAGACCATGAAGCCGAAGGACGCCGCCCGCGTCTTCGATCGGCTGAACCACGAGGTCCTCGTCCCGATCGTGCTCGCCATGAACCCGCGCAAGATGGCGGAGGTCCTCGCGGTGATGCAGCCGGAGGCGGCCGAGAAGCTCACGGTCGCCCTGGCGAACCGCGCGCGCGGCGTCACCGCGCAGGCCCAGGCGAGCGCCCCGGTGCTGCCGCCGAACGAGCTGCCGGCGATCGAACCGGGCCGCTAGGGGCGCGGACGGCCCGCTCGGCGGCGGACAGCCACCGAGACGCGCCGGGACGCGTGAACACCGCGGCCCGAGCGGCCGAGGGAGCGCGTCAGCCCCGTTCAGGCCGCGCGTCGTCGCGCCCCCGCCGCGACGGCCGGCAGGGCCTCGGCCGGGGCGGCGCGGCCCGTCGCGCGCAGCAGGCCCGCCGCGTCCGAGAGCGCATTCTCGCGCAGTTCGAGGCCGAGGAAGCGCTCGCGCTCGAACGGGCCGGGCAGCCAAAGCCCCGCGGCCCCTGCCTCGGAGAAGCCGAAGCGGGCATAGTACGGCGCGTCGCCGACGAGGAGCACCGCGCCGTGGCCGAGCGCCTCGGCCCGCCCGAGGGCGGCGTGCATCATGACCGTGCCGAGGCCCTGGCCCTGGACCGCCGGATCGATCGCGAGCGGACCGAGCAGGAGCGCCGGGCCGGCGCTGCCGGCCTCGACGTGCCACAGGCGCACGGTCCCCACGAGGCGGCCCTGCCGGGTCGCCGCGAGGGCGAGGCGGCGCGCGGGCAGGCGACCCTCGCGCAGACGCTCCGAGGTCTTCGCGAAGCGCGAGGCACCGAAGCACGCATCGAGCAGGCGCTCGCGCGCCGGGACGTCGACGGCATGCTCTTCGCGGATCTCGATCACGGCCGTGGCCTCCCGGAACGGTTGGGGGAGAAGCGACAGCCCTCGCACCGGCCTCTGCCCGAGGCCGGCCGTCCGGGACGGTGAGGTTGGGAAGGGCGCATGCCCCGCGCGGTCCGGGCGGGTTCCCGCCCGGCCCGGGGTCAGATCACGATCTGCTGCAGCGGCGGGAAGCCGTTGAAGGCGACCGCGGCATAGGTCGTGGTGTAGGCGCCGGCGCCCTCGATCAGCACCTTCTCGCCGATCGAGAGCGAGACCGGCAGCGGGTAGTGGACCTTCTCGTAGAGAACGTCCGCCGAGTCGCAGGTCGGGCCGGCGAGCACGCAGGGGGCCATGCGGTCCTCGTCGTGCTCCGTGCGGATGGCGTAGCGGATCGACTCGTCCATCGTCTCGGCGAGGCCGCCGAACTTGCCGATGTCGAGATAGACCCAGCGCACCTCGTCCTCGGCCTCCGACTTCTTGGAGACGAGCACCACCTCGGCCTCGATGATGCCGGCATTGCCGACCATGCCGCGGCCCGGCTCGATGATCGTCTCCGGGATCTGGTTGCCGAAGTGCTTGGTGAGCGCCCGGAAGATCGCGTCGCCGTAGGATTCCACGCCAGGCACCGCCTTGAGGTACCGGGTCGGGAAGCCGCCGCCGAGATTGACCATCGAGAGGCCGATGCCCCTCAGGGCGCACTCGCGGAAGATCATGGAGGCCGAGGCGAGCGCCCCGTCCCAGGCTTCCGTGTTGCCCTGCTGCGAGCCGACGTGGAAGGACACACCGTAGGCGCCGAGCCCCTGCCGGTGCACGTGCTCCAGCACGCCGACCGCCATCTCCGGCACGCAGCCGAACTTGCGCGAGAGCGGCCACTCCGCCCCGGCCCCGTCGCACAGGATGCGGCAGAAGACCTGCACGTCGGCCGCGTCGATCTCGACGGCCCGCGCCGCCCGCGCGATCTTGTCGACCTCGGCCTCGCAATCGACCGCGAACAGGCGCACGCCGAGCTTGAGGGCGCGGCCGATGCAGCGCTCCTTCTTGATGGTGTTGCCGAAGGAGATCCGGTCGGCCGTGGCGCCGGCGGCGAGCGCCATCTCGATCTCGGCGACGGAGGCCGTGTCGAAGCACGAGCCCATCTCGGCGAGCAGGCGCAGCACCTCGGGGGCCGGGTTCGCCTTGACGGCGTAGAACACGCGCGTGTCCGGCAGCGCCCGGGCGAAGGCCGTGTAGTTGTCGCGCACGACGTCGAGGTCGAGGACCATCACCGGGCCCTCGTCGCGGCCGAGGTCGCGGCGTGCGCGCAGGAAGTCGCGGATGCGATCGGTCATGGACGTCCCCACCATAGGTTCGCAGGCGCCCTGTCGCGGGGCGCGTTGTCGAAGATCGGGCGATCCGGGGATCGCCGGCGTCAGGGGGCGATGCGTCGCGTGGTCCGGCGTGCTTTGGAGACACGTCGGGCCAGGCGGGCGCAGAGCACCCGGAAGCTGCCGTGGATTGGTAGGGGAAACCCCAACCGCACGCCGGGCAAAGAGAAACAAGCCTCTTCGGTGCCGGCCTTTGGAGGGCCGACGAGACCAAAAAAGCCCGTTCGTCGTTGCTTTAAGCTGCGTCCCCCGTGGAGAGCGGGGTTCGCCGGTTTCGCCTCCGGCTGCCGGTTGTTGTCGGGGTCCGGTGTCGCCACCTGGATGCCGGCCGGAGGGAATCCACCCTGTCGACCATCGATCCTTTAAGACCCCTGGCGGCTGTCCGGCAGTTGGCCGGATGCCCACCAACCGACACGCGGCCACAGGCACGTGCGAAATTGGGCAGGGCGGATATACGTGCTGAGCTCGCCGGTCACAAGGGAAATCAGGGCCGTTCGACCGCACTTTCCCCGGACTTTCCCACATTTGTTGCACAAACGCCGCGCCGCCCGTCCGGCGGGCTTTTCAAGCCGGCGCCGAGGGCGCATCTCACGGGCCGGACTGGGGGCCACGCCGCCGGCCGCTCCCGCGCGAACGAGGATCATGACAAAGCCCACCCGCCGTGCCGTCGTCTCCGGGCTCGCCGCCGCGCTCCTGCCCGTGCAGGCACCGGTGCGGGCGGAGGGGCAGAACCCGAGATCCTCGCCGAGGCCGTTCGGCTTCGAGAACGTGGAGCGCCGCGCCCGCGATCTCGCCGGCGCGCCCTTCGACGCGCGGGAGCCGGTCCTGCCGCCGCAGCTCGCCGCGCTCGACTACGACGCGTGGCGCGACATCCGCTTCAGGCCCGAGAAGGCCTTCCTGGGCGAGGCCGGAGGCCCGTTCCGCCTGCAGCTCTTCCACCGCGGCTTCCTGTATCGCCGCCCCGTCACCGTGAACCTCGTGCGCGGCGGCCTCGCCACCTCGATCCCCTACCAGGCGGCCCTGTTCGATCTCGGCCGCACGCGCATCGAGAAGCCCCTGCCGGTGGATCTCGGCTTCGCGGGGATCCGCCTGCACACGAACCTCAACAGGCCGAACCTCCTCGACGAGCTGATCGTGTTCCTCGGGGCGAGCTACTACCGCTTCCTCGGGCGGGAGCAGCTCTACGGGCTCTCGGCGCGGGCGCTCGCGGCGAATATCGAGGGCGAGGGCGGCCCGGAGGAATTCCCGTTCTTCCGCGAGTTCTGGGTCGAGGTGCCCGAGCGCGGCGCCGATGCCTGCACCCTCTACGCGCTGCTCGACGGCCCGTCGATCACCGGCGCCTACCGCTTCGGCGTGCACCCGGGAGACGAGACCAGCGTGTCGGTCGAGGCCCGGCTCTTCCCGCGCCGGGACCTCGCCACGATCGGTCTCGCGCCGCTGACGTCGATGTATTTCATCGGCGAGAACGACCGCGCAGCCGCCGACGATTACCGGCCGGAACTGCACGATTCCGACGGCCTGCTGATCGCGTCGGGCAGCGGCGAATGGATCTGGCGCCCCCTCGACAACCCGGCCGCCCGCCGCATCTCTGCCTTCGCCGACACGAATCCGAGGGGCTTCGGCCTGATGCAGCGCGACCGCAGCTTCGAGGATTATCAGGACCTCGAAGCCAATTATCACCGGCGCCCGAGCTACTTCGTCGAGCCGGCGGGCGATTGGGGGGAGGGCAGCGTCGTCCTGATGGAACTGCCCACCGACAATGAGACGCACGACAACGTGGTGGCCTGCTGGCGCCCGAAGCAGCCTTACCGGGCGGGAGAGACGGTCTCGGTCGGCTACCGCGTGCGGGCACTCGGCTGCGGCGACCGGCTGCACGGCGGCGCATGGGTGGCGAACACCTACGTCGTCGGAGCGACGGCGAGCGGCGCGGCGCGGTCCGCGACCCCCGGTGCACAACCCGAGGCGATCACGACCCGGCGGTTCCTCGTCGACTTCACCGGCGGCGATCTCGGCTATTATATGCCCGCCCCCGACCTCGTCGAGGTCGTGGCCAGCACCCAGCAGGGGACCATCGTGGCGACCTCGATCACGCCCAATCCGCATATCGCCGGGATTCGCGCGGCGATCGACGTGCGGCTCGACGCGCCCGGCCAGGCGACGGAACTGCGCGCCTTCCTGCGAGCGGGCCACCGCACCCTGTCGGAGACCTGGACTTACGGCTGGACCGCCGCGTGAGCGCGGCCACCGCCGCGCCGAGTCCGATCGTCAGCCTGCGCGAGGCGGACAGGGACGATCTCGACGCGTTGCTCGCGCTCGAGCACGCCGCCTTCGCGAGCGATCGGGCGGAGCGGCGCGCGATCCGTCACGCGATCGCGTCGCCGACCATGACCCTCCTCGTCGCCCTTCTCGACGACGCCTCGGCGGATCCGGTGCTCGTCGGCGCCGCGACCATCGAGCGGCGACGCAACAGCCGCAGCGCCCGCCTGTCCTCCATCGCGGTCTCGCCCGCCAGGGCCGGGTTCGGCCTCGGCGGGCGCCTGCTCGAGGCGGCCGAGGCGGATGCACGCCGCCACGGCTGCTCCCGGCTGCGGCTCGAGGTCCGGGCCGACAATTGGGCGGGCATCCGGCTCTACGAGCGCCGCGGCTACAGGCGATTCGCGGTGCTGCCCGCCTATTACGAAGACGGCATGGAGGCCTGGCGCTACGAGAAGGATCTCGGGCGGGCCTGAAGCCTCGCGCCGGCCCGGATGAGCGGTGCTCGGGCGGCGGCCGGTCCGCGACGCCCCGCTCCCGTGCCATATACCGTCCCCGGGCGATCGTGGCGGCCGGCGCAGCTCGCCGTCCGGGCTATGGCCTGCCCGGATCCGGGACGTGGTCTCACCCGCGCCCTCATCCTGAGGCGCCGCAGCGAAGCGGAGGCCTCGAGGAGGCTGCCGGGAACTCCGCGGCATCTGGAGCCCTCCTTCGAGGCCGCTGACGCGGCACCTCAGGATGAGGAGGGAGGATGGGACGAAGGGGGCTGCCGGGCCCGCCCGTGCGACCCCCGCACCGCGTTCCGATCGGCCCGGCCGAGGACCGGCCTCCCACCCGCGCCCTCATCCTGAGGCGCAAAGCGGAGCGGAGCCTCGAAGGAGGGTTCGAGAAATCATCATGGCATCTGGAGGCCTCCTTCGAGGCCGCTGACGCGGCGCCTCAGGATGAGGTCGCGGGCCGGACGAGGCTGCTCGGTTCCGGATCACAACCGTGCGGACCTCCTGCGCCGTCCGCTTTCATCAGGCGGAATCGGCATCAGCGGTCAAGCGCGCCCGATCCGATCGCCGTCGAGGCCTGTGCCGGCCTCGGCGCGTGCACCGGCAAGCGTTGGAGCCGGGCGTCGGGCCGCGCCCCGGGCCGGCCCGGCCGATCGCGCGGCCTCAGTCGCACGATTCCTTGTGAACGGTCTTGCGGTCACCGAGCTCGTTCGTCTTCGACACCGTCTTCGAACGGCAGCCGTCACCGCTCTCGCGCGTCTCGACAGTCTTGTGCTCGGTGGCCGGACGGTCGACGACCACGGTGTCGGGCGCGTCGCGGCGGATCACGGTCGTCTCCGCGGTCGCGGCCTGCGCGCCGACGATCGTCAGAAGGGCCACGGCGGCGAGAAGCTGGTTGCGCATGGATTCCTCATTCAGAGGTTGAAGATGCGCTCTCAACGACAACCCAAGCGGAACAGTTCCGAGCTTGCGCCGCCCGAGCCTTCCCTGCGGATCCGGCCTGCGGCGGAGCGCGCAATCGTCCGATCGAGGTAGAGCTTCCGGCAACCGCCATCCTGCTGCCGGATTAGGAGAATCTTACCGCGGCAACCGCTAGTACGGCGTCTCGGCTCCATCCTGCGCGCCGATGAAGGACGCTCGCTGAAGGCTCGCCCATGGCCGTGATCGCCGCCTTTGTGCTCAATGCCGGCCTGAACTTCGTCCTCGGCCTGATCATCGCGAAGCTGCTCGGCCCGGCCGATTTCGGCCGCTTCGCGCTGGCGACCGCGGGCGCCATAGTACTCAACACGCTGCTGTTCGAGTGGCTGCGCCTCTCCGCGACCCGATTCTACTCGGGGCGCGTGCGCATCCACGAGCCCTGGATCCGCCACGGGCTCGACCGCGCCTACGCGGTGATCGCGACGGCGCTGTTCGCCGCCGCCCTGCTCTGCGCCGGATTCGGTCTCGAGACCGGCCCCGAGAGCCGCGGCGCCGTCATGGCCGGCACGGCGCTCGCGGCGCTCGGCATCGGCGTCTTCGACTATCACGCCGCGCTCGCCCGCGCGCGCTTCGACGGCGGACTGTATTTCCGGCTTGTGGCGGTCAAGAACGTCGTCAGCTTCGCCGCGATGGCGGCGACCGCCTGGTACTGGACCAGGCCGGCCTACGTCCTCGCCGCCTTCGCGGTCTCGCAGGTCGTCACCATCGTGATCCTGCGCTCGCCCCTGCGGGACCCCGCCGCGCCGGTCGTGCGGGTGCGCCTTCGCGAGACCTGGCGGCTGTTCCTGGCCTACGGATTGCCGCTCATCGCCGCGAACGCGATCTACCAGATCCTGCCCTTCGTGAACCGGGGCACCATCGCGGCGCAGGCGGGCTTCGCCGAGGCCGGCTACTTCGCGCTCGCTGCCGACGTCACCTCGCGCAGCCTCAGCACGCTCGGCACCGCCCTCGACCTCCTGCTGTTCCAGCTCGCCGTGCAGGCGGAGGAGCATCACGGCCGGGACGCGGCCGAGCGGCAGGTCGCCGGCAACGCCGCGACCGTGGTCGCGCTGCTGCTGCCCTGCGCGGTCGGGTTCTGGGCCGTGCTGCCGGCGCTGCAGGCCCTCGTCGTGCCGGAGGCGTTCCGCGGCCCCTTCGCGCTCTACGCGGGGCTCCTGGTGCCGGGACTGTTCTGCCTCGCCCTCATGAACTTCGCGCTCAATCCCGTCTTCCAGATCCGCCGCCGCACCCTGCCGGTGATCGCCGCCGCGATCCTTGGCCTCGCCGTGAACGGCGCCGGGCTGCTGCTGCTGCCGCCGCTTCTCGGGCCGGCCGGCATCGCGCTCGCGCAGAGCCTCGGGCTCGGCCTCGCCTTCCTCTGGCTGTCCGTGCGGGCGCTCACCGGACCGCAGCGGATCCGGCTGCCCTGGCGGGACATCGCCGCAGCCGCCGCGGCAAGCCTCATCATGGGGCTCGCCCTCGTGCCGCTTCGCCATCTCGAACCTGCGGCCGCGCTGGGCCTCTGCGTCCCGCTCGGGATCGTGCTCTACGGCGCTCTCGCCTGGGGCCTCGACATCGCGGGCCTGCGCACCGCGATCGTGCTGCGCCTCGGACGGCGACATCCGGCCCCGGCTGAATAGATTCGAGCGCCGCGCGCGCTTGAAACGCGGGTGCATTCCCGCATGATCGTGCCTAAAGGGTGCGGCTCGAAGCCCTCGCGAAGTCCGCGACCCCGTCGTCGCGGCGGGCGGTCTCCCAGCGATCGGGAAGTCCGCTCGGGGCTCTCGAGCATGGTCCCATGGGCAGGAAGCGATGCGTTCATACGAGCCGCAGGGCGAGGACGAGGCCGCCGAGATCGTCCGCGAGGCTGCCGGGCGGGGCGAGCGCCTGCGCCTCGTCGGCGCCGACACCAAGGCCCGGATCGGCCGCCCCGCGCAGGACGAGGCGACGCTGTCGGCCAGGGCGCTGTCCGGCATCACACTCTACGAGCCCGCCGAGATGGTGATCGGGGCCCGTGCCGGCACGCCGCTCGCGGAGGTCCAGGCGCTCCTGGCCGAGCGCGGCCAGACCCTGCCCTTCGAGCCGATGGACCATCGCGTCCTGATGGGCAGCACGGGCGAGCCGACACTCGGGGCCGTGGCCGCCGCCAACAATTCCGGCCCCCGACGCATCAATCTCGGGGCCGCCCGCGACAGCCTGATCGGGGTGCGCTTCATCAACGGCCGCGGCGAGGCGATCAAGTCGGGCGGCCGCGTCATGAAGAACGTCACCGGCCTCGACCTCGTGAAGCTGATGGCCGGCTCGTGGGGTACGCTCGGCTTCCTCACGGAGGTGACCTTCAAGGTGCTGCCGGTGCAGGAGCGGGTCGCCACGCTGGTGTTCCGCGGGCTCGATGACAGCCGCGCCATCGAGGCGCTGAGCGCCGCGCTCGGCTCGCCCTTCGAGCTGACGGGCGCCGCACACCTGCCGCCCGGCATCGACGGGCCCGAGGCCCGCACGCTGATGCGGATCGAGGGCTTCGCGAACGCGATCGACTACCGGGCGGGCGAGCTGCGTCGTCTGCTCAAGCGCTTCGGTCAGCCGGATCTCGTCGAGGGCGAGGCCGGGGCCGCGCTGTGGAAGCGCGTCCGCGACGTGGAGCCCTTCGCCGCATCCGGGGTCGAGGCGGTCTGGCGCATCGCCACCGCCCCGGTGACGGGAGCGGCCGTGGCCGCCGCCATCGGCGCGGAGCGGGCGTCCCGCTGGTTCTACGATTGGGGCGGCGGCCAGATCTGGCTCGCCACGGACTCGGGCGGAGATGCCGGCGCGGCCGCGACCCGGGCCGCCCTCAGGCAGCACGGAGGGCATGCCACGCTGATCCGCGCGCCCGATTCCGTGCGGGCGGCCGTGCCCGTCTTCGAGCCGCTGTCCGAGCCGCTGATGCGGGTCACGCAGGGGATCAAGGCCGCGCACGACCCGAAAGGTATTTTCAATCCCGGCCGGATGTACGCGGGCGTCTGAGGATCGGGACGCTGCCGAGGCGCGACGATCCCGCATCCCCACGTCCGAGCAGTTCGGTATAACTAGTTTAAGTCTAAGAAACGTCCGGGCCCCGCCGGCGCCTCGCGCCCGGCGGTTCGAGTCGAGGAAACGACCGTGCAGACGAATTTCAGCCCCGCGCAGCTCGCCGACCCGGCCATGGCGGCCTCCGAGAAGATCCTGCGCACCTGCGTGCATTGCGGCTTCTGCACCGCCACCTGCCCGACCTACCTGCTGCTCGGCGACGAGCTGGATTCGCCGCGCGGACGAATCTACCTGATCAAGGACATGCTGGAGGGCGGAAAGCCCGCCAGCGCCGAGGTTGTGAAGCACGTCGACCGCTGCCTCTCCTGCCTCTCCTGCATGACGACCTGCCCGTCGGGCGTGCATTACATGCACCTCGTCGATCACGCCCGCACGCATATCGAGAAGACCTACCGCCGCCCGAGCGACGACCGCTGGCTGCGGGCGCTGCTGGCCGCCGTGCTGCCCTATCCGAACCGCTTCCGCGCGGCCCTGTTCGCGGCGAAGCTCGGCCAGCCCTTCCGGTCTCTCGTGGCCCGGCTGCCCCGCCTCGGCAATCGCCTCGCCGCGATGCTCGACCTCGCGCCGGCGCAACTCCCCAATCGCCATCCCATGGATCGGCCGGGCGTCTTCCCCGCCGACACCGCGAGCCTCGAGCTCAGCGCCCTGGTGCAGGGCGAGGCCGCACCCGCCCGCCGCGGCCGGGTCGCCCTCCTGCGCGGCTGCGCCCAGAGCGTGCTGCGGCCCGACTTCAACGAGGCGGCGATCCGCCTCCTGACCCGACACGGCGTCGAGGTGGTCCAGCCGAAGGGAGAGGGCTGCTGCGGGGCTCTGACCCACCACATGGGCAAGGAGCACTCGGCCCACGCCCATGCCAGACGCACGATCGACGCCTGGATCGCCGAGATGGACGGCCCGGGCCTCGACGCGATCGTGGTGACGGCCTCAGGCTGCGGCACCACCATCAAAGACTACGGATTCATGTTTCGCAACGACCCCGCCTATGCGGAGAAGGCCGCGCGGGTCTCGGCGATCGCCAAGGACGTCACGGAGTTCATGGAAAGTTCCGGCCTCCTGCCGCCCGTGATCGCGAGCGACCTCGTGGTCGCCTATCACTCGGCCTGCTCGATGCAGCACGGCCAAGGCATCCGCACCGCGCCCAAGAACCTCCTGAAGAAGGCCGGCTTCACCGTGAGGGACGTGCCGGAAGGGCATATCTGCTGCGGCTCGGCAGGCACCTACAACATCCTCCAGCCCGAGATCGCCGAGCGCCTGCGCGCCCGCAAGGTCGCCAATATCGAGCGGATGCGGCCCGACCTGATCGCGACCGGCAATATCGGCTGCGCCACCCAGATCGGGAAGGGTACGGCCCTTCCGATCGTCCATACGGTCGAGCTGCTCGACTGGGCGACCGGAGGCCCGAAACCGCTGGCACTGGAAGGACTTGAGCCGTCTCCTCTGCCGATCGCCGCCGAGTAGCTACCCGGCGGGCTTGCGGACGGTCTCGAGCACGAAGACCCGGATCGCCGAGGAGAGATTCTGCTCGCCGCGACCGGCGTCGATCGTGCCGATCAGGGCCTGCAGCGACGCGCCGCGACCGGCGGCGATCTCCCGCAGCGCGTCCCAGAACGGCTCTTCCAGCGAGACGCTGGTGCGATGGCCCGCGATCATGACCGAGCGCTTAACGACGCCCGCCCTCATGCCTCCGGATCGTCGCCCCTCAGACGGTGGCCCTCGTGGCGCGCGGTCTCGACGGCCTTGCGCGACTCGGCGAGCGTCCTGGCCTTCTTCGGGCGACCGAAGGCCACGCGGTTCTCGGCGGCCTTCTCGTCCTTGACGATGCGCTCGCGTGCCTTGCGAGCCTGACGCAGGTTGATGATCTCGGCCATGCGGACCTCCTGCCGTTCGCGGGGCGGACAAAAATCCGCGCCGCCGGAGATTGCACCTAATCCGCGCTCGGCGCCAGCATGTCCTCCGGCCGAACCACGCGGTCGAACTCCTCCGGCGTGACGTAGCCGAGACGCAGCGCCTCCTCCTTCAGGGTGGTGCCGTTCTTGTGCGCCGTCTTGGCGATCTCGGCTGCCTTGTCGTAGCCGATCGTCGGCGCGAGCGCGGTCACGAGCATCAGGGAGCGACTCATCAGGTCGGCGATCCGGTCTTCGTTGGCCTTGATCCCGACGACGCAATTATCGGCGAAGCTCACCGCCGCGTCCGCGAGCAACCGAACCGACTGCAGCACGGACTTCGCGATCACCGGCTTGAACACGTTGAGCTCGAAATTGCCCTGGCTGCCCGCGAAGGCCACCGTCGTGCCATTGCCGATCACCTGCGCGCACACCATGGTCAGGGCCTCGGCCTGAGTGGGGTTGACCTTGCCCGGCATGATCGAGGAGCCGGGCTCGTTCTCGGGCAGCGAGAGCTCGCCGAGGCCTGAGCGCGGGCCGGAGGCGAGGAGCCGGATATCCTGCGCGATCTTGAACAGCCCTGAGGCGAGGGCAGTGAGGGCGCCCTGCGTGAAGACCAGGGCATCGTGGGTCGCGAGCGCCTCGAACTTGTTCTCGGCGGAGGTGAAGGGGAGGCCCGTCAGCGCGGCCACCTTCGCGGCGAAGGCCTCGGCGAATTGCGGATGCGCGTTGAGGCCGGTGCCGACCGCCGTGCCGCCCTGTGCGAGCGCCAGGACGCCGGGAAGCGTCGCGGCGACGCGCGCGCCGCCGAGCGCGACCTGCTGGGCATAGCCCGAGAACTCCTGGCCCAGCGTGACCGGAGTCGCATCCTGCAAATGCGTGCGGCCGATCTTCACGATCTTGTCGAAGGCCTTGGCCTTGGCGTCGAGGCTGCCGTGAAGGTGGGTGAGCGCCGGCATCAGCCGATCGTGGATCTCGCGCGCGACCGCGATGTGCATCGCGGTCGGGAATGTGTCGTTCGACGATTGGCCGCGGTTGCAATGGTCGTTCGGATGGATCGGCGACTTGCCGCCGCGCTTGCCGCCGAGACGCTCGTTGGCCAGGCTCGCGATGACCTCGTTGGCATTCATGTTAGACTGGGTGCCCGAGCCCGTCTGCCAGACGACGAGCGGGAATTCCTCGTCGTGCTGGCCGGCCACTACCTCGGCAGCGGATTCGGCGATGGCGTCGGCGAGTTTGCCGTCGAGCTGGCCGAGGTCCTTGTTCACGAGGGCCGCGGCCTGCTTGACGAGACCGAGCGCCTGCACCAGCGGCGCCGGCATTCGCTCCGTGCCGATCTTGAAATTCTGGATCGAGCGCTGAGTCTGCGCGCCCCAGTACCGGTGAGCCGGCACCTCGATCGGGCCGAACGTGTCGGATTCCGTGCGGGTGTCTGTCTCGGTGGGCTGCGGCGACATCGTGGCCTCTACGTCTGGAACTGCTTGAGCCCTACTTACGGCAGGCAACGTCAAATCGCGATGGCGCTTTTCGAAGCGTCTGACAATCGGCGCAGCCTGTCGCGGCCCCGCCCGAGGAACGCGCTCCGATGGTAGCGACTATGCTGAGCCCGGTTCTAGACCGGTTTCGCCCCAAGGTTCCCCCGCCGCTGCGCGAGCCGATGGGCCTGTTCGCGTTCCTGAAAGCGGCACGCGCCAACCCGATCACGACCTGGATGGAGGACCACTTCACGATGCCGGTCGTGGCCGGCGAGGGGGCGATGGGACGTATCACCGTCGTGAGCGATCCGGCGCTGATCCGCTATCTCTTCGTGGAGAATGCCAGAAATTACCGCAAGGACGACTTGCAGCGCCGCGTCCTCGCGCCGGGTCTCGGCAACGGCCTTCTCACGGCCGAGGGAGACGAGTGGCGGCTGCAGCGCCGCACGCTCGCACCGATCTTCTCCGCTCGGAACGTAGCGAGCTTCGTTCCGGCGATGAATGCTGCGGGCGCCCGCATCGCACGGCGGCTCTCGCGCCGGGACCGCTCGCGGGTGGACGTGGCGCTGGAGATGACGCGCACCACCCTCGACGTCCTCGAGCGAACGATCTTCACGAGCGGTCTGCCGAGCGATCCCGATGCCCTCGGGCGCGCCATCACGCGGTTCTTGGAGGCTGTCGGTCCGATCGATCCGCTCGATGTGTTCGGGGTGCCGGCCTTCGTGCCGCGGATCGGGCGGCTGCGCGCCAAGCCCGCGATCCGCTTCCTGACCGAGGTCGTCGACGAACTCATCGCCCGGCGCCGCGGCCTGATGGATCGCGGCGAAGCGCCCCAGGACCTGCTGACGCTTCTACTGGCCGCTCAGGATCCGGAGACCGGGAAGGGCCTGACTGACCTGGAAGTGAAGGCCAATATCGTTACCTTCATCGCGGCCGGTCACGAGACGACGGCTAATGCCCTGACCTGGGCGCTCTACTGCCTGTCGCAGGATGTTGGCGCCCGCTCACGTCTCGAGCGCGAGGCGGATCGGGCGGCACGCGCCGATGACGGCTTCGACGTCGAGGCGCTGCCCTTCGCGAAAGCCGTGATGGAGGAGGCGATGCGGCTTTTCCCGCCCGTTCCCTTCATGAGCCGGCAGGCCGCGGCCGACGACCGCATCGGCCGGATCAAGATACCGCGGGGCTCGATGGTGATGGTCGCACCCTACGTGCTCCACCGGCACAGGACCCTGTGGGACGATCCGGACGCCTTCGTGCCCGAGCGCTTCCTCGACGCGGAGCGGACTAAAATTCCGCGCTTCGCCTACCTGCCCTTTGGAGCGGGGCCGAGAGTCTGCATCGGTCAGAGCTTCTCATTGCAGGAATCGACGATCCTGCTAGCGCACATTGTGCGAGCAGTCCGCCTCGTTCTGCCGGACGATCACGCTCCGGTCACACCGCTGCATCGCGTGACGCTGCGGCCGGAATACGGGCTCAACATGGATGTCGAGCGGCGAGGCTGAAATTGTTCAGCTTTTCTTGCGGAAGGCATCGAGGCTCACGACCTCGGCAGTGCCCTCGGCAGCAGCTTCACCGTCGTCCTTCTTCGCAGCGGGCCGTGTCGACAGCTTGGCGGCGTCGCCCTTCGCACCTTCCTGGTCAGTGGATGGGGCCGCCACGACCTTCGGCACGCTGCCGCTGATCGCGGCAAGCCCGGTGCTCCGCGGCTTGGTCTCGCTCGGCTCGGAGGCGGCCCCGCGCGGACCTTGCTTCGGCGGCGCCTGAACCTCGTCCTCCTCGGTGATCTCGTTGCCGTCGCTCAGATCGAACTTGAGCCCGAACTGGACCGAAGGGTCGAAGAATCCGGTCAGCGCGTCGAAGGGCACGAGAAGGCGCTCCGGAACGCCTGAGAAGGACAGGCCGACCTCGAAACTGTGCTCGGTGACGCCAAGGTCCCAGAACTGGTGCTGCAGGACGATCGTCATGTCCTGCGGGTATTTCTCGCGCAGACGCTGCGACATGCGCACGCCGGGCGCCTCCGTCCGGAACGAGACGTAGAAGTGGTGCTCGCCGGCGAGCCCGTCGCGGGCCGCATCGGTGAGCACCTTGCGGACGACGCCGCGCAGGGCATCCTGAACAAGGAGATCGTAGCGGATCAGATCGTCTGCCATCGGCCGTCGCTTTGCCCGGGCTGCCTACCGGCCGTGCCGCGCGGTCGGGCGAACCGGGTCATGAAATCGAGTGGAGGCTTCTGTTGCCAGGTGCCTCCGAACCCCGCCTATGCGATGCTAACCGCTAGGACTTTAGATGGTTTTGGGGACTGCTTACGCAGCCACCGCCACCGGAGCAAAGTTGTCGTTGGCAACTATTGCAAAGGCCCGATAACGGCGGAACCATGCCGAGCGAAAGCTCTACCTTTACGCCCTCGTCGATCCTATTTCGCCCCCGCCGAAGCCCAGCGCCGTCTGCGTCCAAAGGCCCTGGGTTTCGGTGGAGGCGCCGGGTACCGCCCCCGGGTCCGATAGGTTTATTGCGAAGAACGTTTATCGCCATAGCCGGCCTTGCGACCGGCAAGGGGAATATAGGGGGGATCGTCTCGGTTTTGAAGCCCGATCATGGAGCGTCGATGCGCGATCATGAGGCTGTTGCAGGAAGCGCCCATCTGGCGCGCGTCCTGGCGCTCGCTTGCCTGCGAATCATCGCCCTCGTCGTCGCCGTCGCGCTCTATCTCGCGGCCGCGAGCCTGATGGCGCTCGTCGTGGTTCGAGTCGCCGGAGACCTATTCGACGGGATCAACCCGTTCGCCGAGCCCGCGCTGCGGCCGCCTCTCGGAATGGCCCGGCTCGCTCAGCGCGAACTCGCCGTCGATATCCTGCGCCAGGGCTTTCTCGCCGCCCTCGTCGTTCTCACGGCTATGTGGCGTGAGCCGTCGGCTTGGCGTCGCCGCCTCGCCCTCGATCGGGCTGAGCCGAACGGCATGCGGGCGCGCCACCTCCTGCTGATCCTGTTGTTCTGGCCCGTCCTACACATCGTATGGGTGACTGGTACGGCGGACGCGTTCGGGGCTTCCTTCGCGCAGGGCGTTCAACTCTCCCCCGCTCTCAGCCGCACGGCGATCACCGCGTGGCTCGTCTATGTGGTCATGCTGGCGCCGGCGGCCGAGGAGCTGCTGATGCGTGGCGAGTTGTTCGCGAGCGCGCGCCGTTTCCTGCCGCCCGCGGTGGCAGTCGTCGTGACAGCCGTCCTCTTCGCCCTGGCTCACGCCTCCGCCTGGGGTTTGGCACGTCCGGTCTCGCTGATGCCGCTTGCGCTCATGTTGGGCTGGCTGCGCTGGCGGACGGGGCGCCTCTGGCCCTGCATCGCGCTGCACGGCTGGAGCAACCTCGCCCTCATCGCCTATGTTCTGTGGCCTGCGCATGCATGAGCGGCACCGCGCGGAAATCGGGGATGGCACCCCTCATGCCCTCGCGTTGATGGGCGAGACGGCTTAACTCGGTACGGGAGACCAAGACCGATGCAGGCCTATCATCAGCTTCTCCGACGCATCCTCGACGAGGGCGCGCGCAAGGACGACCGCACGGGGACCGGCACGCTCTCGGTTTTCGGCCACCAGATGCGCTTCGATCTGCGCGAGGGGTTTCCGCTCGTCACGACGAAGCAGTTGCACCTGCGCTCGATCATCCACGAACTGCTCTGGTTTCTCGCGGGCGACACGAATGTGCGCGCCCTCCGGGCGAGCGGTGTCACGATCTGGGACGAGTGGGCGGACGAGCATGGCGATCTCGGTCCGGTCTACGGCCAGCAGTGGCGCTCGTGGCAGAAGCCGGGCGGCGGCACGATCGACCAAATAGCTTGGGTTGTTGACGAGATCCGACGCAACCCCGATTCGCGCCGCCTTATCGTCAGTGCCTGGAACCCGGCCGACCTCGACCGCATGGCGCTCGCGCCGTGCCACTGCCTCTTTCAGTTCTATGTCGCGGAAGGCCGACTCTCCTGCCAGCTCTATCAGCGCTCGGCCGATGCCTTTCTCGGCGTACCCTTCAACATCGCGAGCTACGCGCTGTTGACGGCGATGATCGCGCAGGTGACGGGCCTCGCACCCGGCGATTTCGTTCATAGTTTCGGTGATGCACACCTCTATCTGAACCACATCGAGCAGGCGCGACTGCAACTGGCCAGGGCGCCGAAATCGTTGCCGAAATTACGGCTCAACCCCGATATCCGCGATCTCTTCGCATTCCGGTTCGAGGACATAGCGATCGAGCGCTACGCGCCGCATCCAGCGATCCGCGCACCGGTGGCTGTCTGATCCCATCCGTCCCACCGTCCGCATCCTCGCTGTTGGAGCCTCATGCCAAAGATTACCCTCGTCGTAGCGGTCGCAAGGAACGGCGTCATCGGACGGGACAATGGTCTCGTGTGGCGCCTACGCAGCGACCTGAAGCGGTTCAGGTCGCTCACGATGGGCAAGCCGATCCTCATGGGCCGCAAGACCTTCCTGTCGATCGGGAAGGCGCTGCCGGGACGCCGAAGCCTCGTGATGACACGGGACCGAAGTTTCGGAGCTCCGGACGTCACCGTCGTCCATGACTGGGCTGGCGCCCTCGCGGTGGCCAGGGAAGCGGACGAGCTCATGGTCGTGGGCGGAGCCGAGATCTATGCCCTGGCATTGCCGCACGCGGATTGCATCCATCTCACCCAGGTCGACGCGGAACCTGACGGTGACACGTTCTTTCCCGCTCTCGATCCGACCGCGTTCCGCGAGGTTCACCGCGAGACGCATGAACCGACCGATCAGGATGAATTCGCCTTCCGCTTCGTTGATCTGGTGCGGGCGGCCTGACGTGGTGAAGCGCACGCTTCGACAATGGGCGCGCCCGGGCGCAAGGTCGCGGTTGTCATCCGCGCGGCGGATGCCCAACTGCAAAGGCAGGCACGCCGCCGGTTTGCCTTGACAGGGCTGAGTGGTCCCACTCAGTTGCGTTGCGCCAAGATGGTGCCGCACAACGGATTTTCAGGCGAGGGGCGAGTAGTCGCGGCCGTCGGCAGCGGCGGATCGCATTGGATCGGGCGGATTTCGCGGCGGGTGCGACGCATCCCGGAGGCGAGCAGGAGATATCGGCGAGCATGCCTTGGAGCAATCAGAGCGGCGGTGGCGGCGGGGGAGGGCCTTGGGGTCGCGGCGGGGGCAATGGCGGACCCTGGGGTACCGGCGGCAATGGGGGCGGAAAGACCCCGCCGGATCTTGAGGACCTGCTTCGCCGCGGCCAGGATCGGCTACGAGGGGTCATGCCGGGCGGTTCCCTCGGAGGAGGTCGAAGCATCCTGATCGTGGCCAGTCTCGCGGTCGGGGTTTGGCTCCTGACAGGTTTCTACCGCGTCGAGCCCTATCAGGTGGGCATCGAGACGATTTTCGGCCGCTACGTCGGCTCGAAGGGTGAGGGACTTCGCTACAACTTCCCGTATCCGATCGGCGGCGTCGTGAAGCCGAATGTCGGTCAGGTAAACTCGATTCAGGTCGGCTACCGCGCAGGCGTCGGCGCCCAGGCACGCGGCCGCGACTTGCCTGAGGAAAGCCTGATGCTCACGGGCGATGAGAACATCGTCGATCTCGACTTCGAGGTGCAATGGCGGGTCAACCCGCTGAAGGCGTCGGATTACGTGTTCAATCTTCAGAACCCGGAGGGCACCATCAAGGCGATCGCCGAGAGCGCCATGCGCGAGGTCGTCGGACGCCGCAACATCCAGGCGATCCTGACGAACGAGCAGTCGAGCATCGCGCAGGAGGTGAAGGAGATCACCCAGGCGGCGTTGGACGAGTACGGCGCCGGTGTGCGTATCGAGGTGGTGCAGCTCGTCAGCGTGACCCCGCCTCCGGAAGTGCGGCCGGCCTTCATCGACGTCAATGCCGCGCAGCAGGACGCGGAGCGCCTGCAGAACGAGGCGAAGACCTATGCGAGCCGCGAGGTGCCGCAGGCCCGAGGCAAGGCCGCTCAGATCGTGCAGGCGGCTGAGGCGTACAGGACCCAGGCTACTGCCGAGGCCACAGGCCAGGCAGCCCGATTCCAGCAGGTCTTCGAATCGTACAAGACCTCGCCGGCCGTCAGCCGCGAGCGGATCTTCCTTGAGACGATGGAGAGGGTCTTCGGTTCGGTGAACAAGGTCATTATTGATCAAAGTGGGGGCGGCACGGGTGCCGGAGCTGCCGCGGGCGTGCTGCCCGTTCTGCCGCTGACGGAACTCGGCGGACGCGGAACCTCCGGACAGCAGGCGGGTGGAGCGGCACGATGAACAATCACGCTCTGCGCACCGGCCTCATCATCGTCGCGGCCGCGATCGTCGTCGCTCTCTACGCTTCGGTCTTCACTGTCGGCCAGATGCAGCAGGCGCTGGTCCTCCAGCTCGGCCGTGTGCGCGCTGTGTTGAACCAGACCGGCGAAGACCGTCCCGGCCTCTATTTCAAGTGGCCGTTCATCGAGAACGTCATCGTCTTCGACAAGCGGGTCCTCGACCTCGACCTGCCCGTGCAGGCACTTCTTACGGCCGATCGGCAGAATCTCGAAGTCGATGCCTTCGCCCGCTATCGCATCATCGATCCGCTGCGGTTCTACCAGTCGGTCGGCAATACGGCGCTTGCGAACCAGCGCCTCGCGAGCTTCACGAATTCGAGCCTCCGCAACGTTCTCGCCCGTTCGACGCGCGACGCGATCGTGAAGACGGAGCGCACGCGGCTCATGAACGAGATCCAAGAGGAGGTAAACCGTCAGGCCAAGGCGCTCGGTATCCAGATCGTGGACCTGCGGATGACACGCGTCGATCTGCCGGCTCAGAACAGCTCGGCGGTCTACGAGCGGATGAAGACCGAGCGGAAGCGGGAGGCTGCCGACGTCCGCGCAAACGGTGAGCAGATCGCGGCGACGATCCGCGCGAAGGCGGATCGTGACGTCACGGTTATCCTGGCGGAGGCGAACCAGAAGTCGGAGCAGCTGCGGGGCCAGGGTGACGCCGACAAGAACCGGATCCTCGCCGAGGCTTTCGGCAAGGATCCTGACTTCTTCTCCTTCTACCGCTCGATGCAGGCCTACGAGACCGGACTGAAAGGCTCCGACACGCGGCTCGTGATCAGCCCGAATTCGGATTTCTTTCGATATTTCGGTGACCCGCAGGGCCGGGCAGCCGCAAATGCGCAGCGCGGGACTAGTGACCCCGGCGCCACCACGGGCACGACCGCAGGAGCCCGCTGACCGGCCCGCGCGCATCTGCGGCGGTTCGGCCGAACCACCGCAGATGCGCCGCACTTGAATGGTTGCCGCGCCTGCCGATCTATGGGCGACGCTCGAGCGCACGCCGCGTGATCCTGGCAGACCGCGTCAGGCAACCGGGAAATGCTTCTTTGAAGAGGTCGACCATGATCCCCGTCGCGAGCGCCGTCCCGGCGCATCGTCATCACGCGCTTCGAACCCGCGCCCGCACGGCTCTCGCGGCGCTGATGATCGGCTCGTCGGTCGCGATGAGTGCTCTGCCGATCCCCGCTCTCGCGAAGGGGCCGGACTCACTCGCCGGTCTGGCCGAGCAGGTGACGGACGCCGTCGTCAACATTTCTGCCTCGACCACGGTCGAGGCGCGACCGAGCGCGCGCAACACGCCGCAACTCCCGCCAGGCACGCCCTTCGAGGATCTCTTCGAGGAATTCTTCAACCGCCGCGGCGGCAAGGGCAACGAGCGGGGCGACAACGACACGCCACGCCAGCAGCGCAAGTCGAACTCGCTTGGCTCGGGCTTCATCATCGACGCCGCCGGGATCGTCGTCACGAACAACCATGTCATCGGCGACGCCAACGATATTCAGGTCATTTTGCACGACGGGACCAAGCTGAAGGCCGAGATCATCGGCAAGGATTCGAAGATCGATCTCGCGGTGCTCCGGGTGAAGCCAACGGCCGATCGACCGCTGAAGGCGGTGCCTTTCGGCGACTCCGACAGGATGCGTCCGGGCGATTGGGTCATCGCAATCGGCAACCCGTTCGGCCTCGGCGGCTCGGTCTCGGCCGGTATCGTCTCGGCGCGCGGGCGAAACATCGAGTCCGGCCCCTACGACAACTACATTCAGACGGATGCCGCCATCAACAAGGGCAATTCAGGCGGGCCGCTCTTCAACATGGACGGCGAGGTAATCGGCATCAACACGGCCATCCTGTCGCCAACAGGGGGCTCCGTGGGCATCGGATTCGCTGTGCCGTCCGGTACGGCCAAGCCCGTCATCGATCAGTTGCGCGAGTTCGGTGAGGTCCGGCGAGGTTGGCTCGGCGTCCGCATCCAGAATGTGGACGATGCCACCGCCGAGGCCCTCGGGCTGAAGGGCGGCGCCAAGGGCGCGCTGATCGCGGGCGTCGACGAGAAGGGGCCGGCCAAGGCGGCCGGTCTCGAGGTCGGCGACGTCATCGTGAGGTTCAACGGCAATCTTGTTAAGGCGTCGGGCGACCTTCCCCGGATCGTCGCCGCGACACCCGTTGGCAAGACCGTGGACGTCGTCGTCGTCCGAAAAGGCGAGGAGACAACGAAGCCCGTCACGCTCGGCCGCCTGGAGGACAGCGAGAAGCCGCAACTCGCCAACGCAAAGCAGCCAGAGCCGGAGAGCGCCGTGCGGCAGGCGCTCGGCCTCAACCTGTCCGGCATCACGGACGAACTGCGTCGCCGCTACAGCATCAAGGACAGCGTCAAGGGCGTGGTGGTCACCCGCGTCGATCCAAACTCGACGGCTGCCGACAAGCGCATCCAGCCGGGCGAAGTGATCGTCGAGGTCGGCCAGGAGGCCGTTGCCACGCCTGCCGATGTCACCAAGCGCGTCGATGCGTTGCGGAAGGAGGGGCGCAAGTCCGTGCTTCTGTTGGTCGCGAGTGCCAGCGGCGACGTCCGATTCGTGGCAATCGGCCTCGAATAGAGCCGTCCGGCACGTCCTTCGAAATCCCGAGTTCCACGGCCGGAACTCGGGATCACGCATCGAGGGACGCTCCTGCACGTCTCCTGCTGTCACCCCGCCACGAACTCGCTCGCCGCGTAGCCCTGGAGGTAGAGGAGCGCGGTCAGGTCACCGTGATCCACCCGGACGTGAGCCGCCGCCGCAACCGCCGGTTTCGCTCGGTAAGCTACACCGAGGCCGGCCTCTCCCAGCATGTCGAGATCGTTCGCGCCATCGCCGACTGCGAGGGTCTCGACCGAGTCGAGTCCCAGACGTCCACGAAGTTCGACGAGGGCATCGCGCTTGGCCGCTTTGCCGACGATCGGCTCCTCCACCGTGCCCGTCAGGTGACCGGAGGCAATCCCGAGCCGGTTCGACCGGTCCTCGTCAAAGCCGATCGTGCGCCCAATCGGGCCTGTGAAGACTGAAAATCCGCCCGATACGAGACAGGTGTAGACGCCATGCGCTTTCATGGTGCGTACCAGCGTTCGGCCGCCGGCTGTGAGCGAGAGGTGCTCACCGATCAGTCCGTCGATCACATCAACGGAGAGCCCCTTGAGGAGCGCGACGCGCTCGCGCAGGGCTGGTTCGAACGCGATCTCGCCCCGCATCGCGCGCTCGGTGATCGCCGAAACGCGCTCTTTCAGCCCGACCATGTCGGCAAGTTCGTCGATGCATTCCTGCTCGATCATGGTGGAATCCATGTCCGCCAGGAACAGGCGCTTGCGCCGATGCGGTCCGGCTACCTGCACTGCAATGTCGATCGGCTCGCCTTCCAGGGCTCGCCGTAGGCGCTTCGTCAGAACCTGTGCCGTGTCCGGCCTGCCGGCCACGAGGATCTCGGCCGCAACCTCGCCGTGGAGGATGCGCGGCTGGTGTTCGGTGGCAAGCACCGCCCGGGCTTCGGCCAGGACGGCATCCGTGATGGCGGGATCCGCCTCGTTTGCTATCAGGGTCGCGACGAGAGTCATCCTGGAGCGTTCCGAAGTTGCCGCTGCCAAAGCCGATGCCAGCCGAACGGCTTGCGGCGATTTTCATTGCAGGGCCGACCGCCTCCGGCAAGTCGGCCCTGGCGACAGCCCTGGCGCGTCGTCACGACGGTGTCGTGGTTAATACGGATTCGATGCAGGTCTATGCGGATCTGCGTACGTTGACAGCGCGTCCGACTGCCGAGGAGGAGGCGAGCGTGCCGCACCGGCTTTACGGCCACGTCGACGGGGCCGTGAACTACTCGGCCGGGCAGTTCGCACGCGACGTCACGGCACTGCTGATCGATCTGAGAGACCGGATGCCGGTCTTCGTCGGCGGCACCGGCCTCTACTTCCGGGCCCTCGAAGAGGGACTGTCCGAGATCCCGCCGATTCCCGACGCTGTTCGAACCTCCGTGCGAACGCGATGCGAGGGGCGCGCGACGGAGGATCTCCATTCCGAACTGGCCGCGCATGACCCGATGGGCGCGGCCCTGGTGCGGCCAAGCGATCGGGCGCGCGTCATGCGGGCGCTGGAGGTTCACTCCGCCACGGGCCGTCCCATCGCGGAGTTTCGTGGGGAGCCGGTTCCCGGCCCGCTCGCAGGTCGCCGCCTGCGCAAGGTCTTTCTCGCGCCCGACCGGGAGCGCCTGCGCCGGCGGATCGACGACCGCTTCCGCAAGATGCTGCGCGAGGGCGCTCTCGACGAGGTCGCACGGCTGCGCGGCCGCGGCCTCGACCCTCTATTGCCCATCATGCGCGCGCACGGCGTGCCGGGGCTGATCGCACATCTCGACGGAGCGATCAGCCTCGAGGACGCGATCATCCGCGGCCAGAACGACACCCGTCGCTACGCCAAGCGTCAGTTCACCTGGTTCCGCCACCAGATGGGGACCGAGTGGCTCTGGCTCGACCCGGAGGAGGTGGACGTGGCGGAGCACCTCAGCGGTCGAGCCGCGCAATGAGGCTTGATGTGTCCCAGCGGCTGCCGCCAAGGCGCTGCACGTCCGCGTAGAACTGATCGACAAGCGCCGTCACGGGCAGCGTCGCCCCATTCCGGCGCGCCTCGTCGAGAAGGATCCCGAGATCCTTGCGCATCCAATCGACCGCGAAGCCAAACTCGAACTTGCCGGCGTCCATCGTGCGGCCGCGGTTCTCCATCTGCCAGGAGCCGGCCGCGCCCTTCGAGATCACGTCGAGCACGGCCTCGACATCGAGGCTTGCCCTCTTTGCGAAGTGGATACCCTCGGACAGGGCCTGGACGAGGCCCGCGATGCAGATCTGGTTGACCATCTTGGTCAACTGACCCGAACCAGAGGGTCCCATGAGGCGGCACGCGCGCGCGAAGGCCGCGATCGCGGGCGCGACCTTCGCGTAGGTCGCCGCGTCGCCGCCGCACATGACCGTGAGGACGCCGTTCTCAGCCCCGGCTTGGCCACCCGAAACCGGAGCATCGATGAAGCCGAGCCCCTTGGCGTCGGCCGCTTCGGCCAGTTCGCGGGCCACCTCCGCCGACGCGGTCGTGTGATCGACGAAGACCGAACCGCGCTGCATTCCAGCGAATGCGCCGTCTTCCCCGAGCGTCACACCGCGCAGGTCGTCGTCGTTGCCGACGCAGGCGAAAACGATCTCGACGTCCCGCGCTGCCTCGCGGGGCGTCGGTGCATGCGCGCCGCCGTTTGATTGCACCCACGCCTCGGCTTTCGCCGCCGTGCGATTGTAGACTGTGACCTCATGGCCCTTGGCGGCAAGATGCGCTGCCATGGGTCCGCCCATCACTCCGAGGCCCAGGAACGCGATCTTCGCCATGAACCGACTCCGATGTCTGCTGGATGCGTGCCGAGCGATCTAGGTTCAGGGGGGCAGGCCGTCAAACCCATCCACCGACCGTAGGCAGGCCAGGAGGCCAGCGACAAATCTCGCGAAGGTGTACGCAAACGACCGATCACGCGTATTTTCCCGCGGGCATTTTTTTGCGACAAGAGCCGAGACCGCCGGCCTTCAAGAACCGGCTTTGGAGTGGACGTCCATGGAAGCGATCCAGAAACATGGGCCCTGGGCCCTCGTCGGGGCGCTCGGCGCTGCAGCGCTCGCAATCGTCGCGACGGAACGCGGTGAGGCGGTAAACGCCCTCTGGATCGTCGTCGCGTCGATCTGCGTCTACGTGATCGCCTATCGTTACTATTCGCTGTTCATCGCCACCAAGGTGATGCACCTCGATCCGAAGCGGCCGACCCCTGCAGTCCGTCACAACGATGGGCTCGATTATGTCCCAACGAATAGGAGTGTCCTGTTCGGGCACCACTTCGCCGCCATCGCCGGGGCGGGCCCGCTGGTCGGTCCGGTTCTGGCCGCACAGATGGGCTATCTGCCTGGATTGCTCTGGATCCTGGCCGGCGTGGTCTTCGCAGGCGCTGTCCAGGACTTCATCGTCCTCTTCGTATCGATGCGCCGTGACGGTCGCTCGCTCGGCGAGCTGATACGGGCGGAGCTCGGTACCGTGCCGGGCGTGATCGCCCTGGTCGGCACCTTCCTGATCATGATCATCCTCCTGGCGGTACTGGCGCTGATCGTCGTCAAGGCGCTGACCGGCAGTCCCTGGGGCACCTTCACCGTTATGGCGACGATCCCGATCGCCATCCTGATGGGCGTCTACTCGCGCTACATCCGCCCCGGTAAGATCGGCGAGGTCTCGATCCTCGGCTTCGTGCTTCTGATGCTTGCGATCGTCTACGGCGGCAGCGTCGCCGAGCATCCCGTCTGGGGGCCTGCCTTCACCTTCACGGGCACCCAGCTCTGCTGGATGCTGATCGGCTACGGGTTCGTCGCCTCGATCCTGCCCGTCTGGCTACTGCTCGCGCCGCGCGACTACCTGTCCACGTTCCTCAAGATCGGCACGATCATGGGCCTCGCCATCGGCATCGCCGTCGTGGCTCCGCACATGCAGATGCCCGCGATGACGAAGTTCGTGGACGGCAGCGGCCCTGTCTGGTCCGGCCAGCTCTTCCCGTTCCTGTTCATCACCATCGCGTGCGGATCGGTCTCGGGCTTCCACGCGCTGATCTCGTCGGGCACGACGCCCAAGCTTATCGCCAGTGAGGCCGATGCTCGCATGATCGGCTACGGCGGCATGCTGATGGAGAGCTTCGTCGCCGTGATGGCGCTGGTTTCCGCCTGCGTGATCGATCCCGGCGTCTACTTCACCATGAATTCGCCGGCCGCCCTCGTCGGCACCACGCCGGAGAGCGCCGCGACGGCCGTGACCGCGCTCGGCTTCGCCGTAACTCCGGAGACGATCACGGAGGCCGCCAAGGACGTCGGCGAGACCACAATCATCTCGCGCGCCGGCGGCGCGCCGACGCTCGCCGTCGGCATGGCGCACATCATCTCCAGCGCGATCGGCGGCAAGGCGATGATGGCCTTCTGGTATCATTTCGCGATCCTGTTCGAGGCGCTCTTCATCCTAACGGCCGTCGATGCCGGCACCCGTGCCTGCCGCTTCATGGTCCAGGATCTTATCGGTATCGCGGTCCCGTCATTCCGCGAGACCACGGCGTGGGTGCCGAGCATCCTGGCGACCGCGCTCTGCGTCGCGGCCTGGGGCTACTTCCTCTATCAGGGCGTGACCGACCCGCTCGGCGGCATCAACACCCTATGGCCCCTGTTCGGGATCTCGAACCAGATGCTGGCGGCGGTGGCACTGACGCTGTGCACGGTAGTCATCTTCAAGATGAAGCGCGAGCGCTACGCGTTCGTCACCATCGTGCCGACGCTCTGGCTCTGCATCTGCACGCTGACGGCCGGCTGGCAGAAGATTTTCTCCGCAGACCCGCGCATCGGCTTCCTCTCGCATGCCGAGAAGTATGGTGCCGCGCTGAATGAGGGAAAGATCCTGGCTCCCGCCAAGAACATCGACCAGATGAGCCAGATCGTGTTCAACGACCGAATCGACGCGGCACTCGCGGCGCTCTTCATAGCCCTCGTGGTGGCGATCGCGGCTTTCGGTCTGCTCGCCTGCATTCGTGCCTTCCGGGCCGATCGCTGGACGGCGCTGGAAACCGATGCTGCGGCCGTGCCGGCGGAGTGACACGCATGACCCGGTCGTCGCAGGACTTGCGGGAACGTTGGAAGACGTTCTCGAAATGCGTCTGCGACGGCGCTCGCCTGATGGTCGGCCAGGGTGATTACCAAGCCTATGCGGATCATATCCGCAGGACGCATCCTGACCAGACGCCGATGACCGAACGCGAGTTCTTCCGCAATCGCGAGAATGCTCGGTTCGGCGTCGGCAACCGCAGCGGATTTCGCTGCTGCTGACGAGCATTTCCGGATTTCGCCCGAATCCTCGACGTTCGGCGGCACGATGCCTCGGCCCTGGCGTTTCCGGTCTGACGCGATCGGACCCGATCGCTCGCCCGAATGCCGAGGAGCCACGATGGCCGACAATCAATCCGCAGCACTCGAGCCGAAGGCCGTCAACATCGGAGAGCCCTGGGAGCGGGCTTACTGGGCTCGTCGCTTCATGGTTCCGGTCGAAGCTGTGCAGGCGGCGGTGGACGCCGTCGGAAACGACCCGGCCGCGGTCGCCGCGCATCTCGGCCGGGATTGGCCCGGCCATGAGCCGATCGTCTGAGGATCGACTCAACGCAGCCCTTGACTCACCGGACCGGATCCCTGCCACTCGCGTGAGCGGGAGGCGGAGATGAGCATCTTTCAGGACGCGATCCTTCGGTTCGGACGAACCATCATGTCCTACGCGGGTGACGCTGTCTTCCTCGAGGCGTCGGTGTCCGCCGCCGCCAACGTGACGCTGGCCGACGGCGAGATCGACGAGGAGGAAATCGAGTCGGCGATCAGCGGAATGCGCGCCAATCCGATCCTCGAGAAATCCTACGACACGCTCCGGGTCGAGCAGGCGCTCTACGAGGGCATCGCGCGCGCCAAGACCCGCGCGGGGCGGCTCGAGAACATCCGCCTCCTGGAGGCGATCGCGGACAGACCGATCAATCAGCGGCAGGACGTATTCCTGATCGCCGCGGATGTTGCGGATTTCGGCGGCATCAGCGAGGTCGAGCACAGGGCGCTCGACGAGATCGCGCGGGCGTTGAAGGTCGACAAGGCGGCTCTGCTGGGCTGAGGCCGGCGGTGCCATTCGGTGTCCGCGCGTCGATGTCGGCCGCCTGCGTCGACACATCGCTGCACCGTCGATCGCCTCAGACACCAAAGCGAAACAATATGCGCGCTCGCTGCAACCGCAGATTGGGGGCGGCAAGTCTCGCCGATGGCTGCGTCGCGGAGACCGCATGGGCCTCGTTCTGTACGCACTGAAATTTCGGATCACGATTTACGTGCTCGCCGTGCTCATGATGCTCAGTGGGGCCGCAGCCGTGATCGTGGCGCCGAAGGATGTGCTGCCGACCGTCGACATCCCCGTGGTCGTGGTGGTCTGGACCTATAACGGTCTGTCCGCGCCAGAAATGGAACGACGGATCACGACTTACAGCGAGTACGGAATCTCGAACAACGTCAACAACATATCCCGCATGGAATCGACGAGCCTCCAGGGCACGTCGGTGATGAAGGTCTATTTCGACCAGAGCGTCAGCATCGATCTCGCCATCGCGCAGGTCGTGTCGTCGACGAACTCGATCCGCGCGACCATGCCACCCGGCGTGCAGCCGCCCGTGATCCTGCGTTTCTCGGCCTCTTCCGTGCCCGTCATCCAGCTCTCGCTCGCATCCACGAAGGAGAGTCTCACCAAAGTCTACGACTACGCGCAATATCGCATTCGCCAGCGCCTCGTGCAGGTGCCCGGCTCGACCCTGCCCTCGCCTTTCGGCGGATCGCCCCGTCAGATCATGGTCGATCTCGACCTGCACGCTCTCCAGGCCCTCGGACTGACGCCGATCGACGTCACCAACGCGATGACAGCGCAGAATCTCACGGTCCCGTCCGGCCTCGCCAAGATCGGCGAACAGCAATATCCGGTCCGCCTGAATGCCACGCCCGAGGCGATCGAGGCGCTCAATGAGATCCCCATCAAGGTCGTCGCCGGTCAGCCGGTCCTTGTGCGGGACGTCGCCTATGTCCGCGATGGCGGTCCGCCGCAGGTCAACATCGTGCGGGCCGATGGCCTCGATTCCGTGCTGATGCGCGTCTTCAAGAACGGAACCGCCTCCACGCTCGATGTGGTCAGCAACGTCAAGAAAGCGCTCCCCGACATCCGAGCCGCTGCGCCCGACGGCATGACGCTGAAGCCCATCTTCGACCAGTCGGTCTTCGTCTCGGCGGCGATCGAGGGCGTTATCCACGAAGCCGCCATCGCGGCCGGGCTCACAGGCCTGACGATCCTGCTGTTCCTCGGTTCCTGGCGCTCGACCATCGTCGTGCTGATCTCGATTCCCCTATCGATCCTGACCTCGCTCGCCGTGCTGGCAGCGCTGGGCGAGACCATCAACGTGATGACCCTCGGCGGCTTGGCGCTCGCGGTCGGTATTCTGGTCGATGATGCGACGGTGGCGATCGAGAACACGTATCGGTTGTTCGAGGAGGGCGAGCCGTTCCGCAAATCCGTCGTCGAGGGCGCAGCCGGGATCGCGAAGCCCGCCCTTATCTCGACCCTCTCGATCTGCGCCGCTTTCGTCTCCGTCTTCGCGCTCACCGATACGCCGAAATATCTTTTCACCCCGCAGGCCCTTGCGGTCGTCTTCGCGATGCTGACCTCGTACCTGCTCTCCCGAACCCTCGTGCCGGTTCTGATCGACGTGCTCGTGGCGTCGGAATATGCGCGCCATCACGGAACGCCGGCGGAGGCTCCTCGGCAGGGTCGCGTTGCCCGCGCCCTCGGCTTTGTCGGGCGCCCGGTCTTCACGCTGGCCGACCGCTTCCGTCACGGCTTCGAGGCGCGTTTCGCGCAGTTCCACCGCGGCTATCTCGGACTGCTTCACGTGCTGATCCGGCGTCGCATCGTGACGCTCGTGTTTGCGGCCACGATCTTCGCCGGAAGCGCGGTGCTGTTCACTTTCGTCGGACAGGATTACTTCCCGCAGGTAGCCTCCAGCCAGATGACGCTCCACATCCGTACCCGCCCCGGCATGCGGATCGAGACGGCGCAGCAAATTTTTGCGCAGGTCGAGCAGGCCGTACGCGAGGTCATTCCCGACAACGAAGTCGACCAGATCCTCAATAATATCGGATTGCCGGCAAGCAATTATAACTTTGCTTTCTCTGACGGATCATTCGTCGCCTACAATGACGGACAGATGCTCATCAATCTGAGGGAAGGGCACGGCCCGGCCGCCGCCTACGCCAAGCGCCTCCGCGACGTGCTGCGCGAACGCTTTCCGGACGTCGTGTTCTACTTCCAGCCTTCTGACATCATCACGCAGATCCTGAACTTCGGCACGCTCGCCCAGATCGATGTCCAGGTCTCAGGGCGCAGCTCCGACAAGGATCTGGCCGTCGCACTCAACATCGTCCGGCGTCTGAAGGAAACCCGCGGAGCGGTCGATGTGCATCTGCACCAGATCATCGGGACGCCGCAGTTCTTCGTGGATGTCGACCGCCGCCTCGCCTCCGAGCTGGGCCTCACTCAGCAGCAGGTCGCGCAAGGATTGAACGTCTCACTCTCGGGCTCCTTCCAGGTCACGCCGAACTTCTGGACGGACCCCAAGACAGGAATTCCGTACCAGCTCTGGGTGCAGACGCCGGAATATCGGAATGCGTCGCTCACCGCGTTGCAGAATACGCCGCTCCTCGTCCAGGGCGCTTCGGACCAACCGGGCGTCCTGACGCTCCTGTCCAGCGTCTCTTCCTCCCGTCGGGAGGGCACACAGACGGTGATCAGTCACGTCAACACGGCGCCGACCTTCAACATCTACGCGGCCGTGCAGAATTCCGATCTCGGATCCGTCGCCCGCGAAATCCGCAGGATCGTGGCGGAGGAGCAGAAGACCCTGCCGGCGCCCGACAAGATCACGATCCGCGGGCAGATCGAGAACATGGATTCGGCCTTCTTCCGGCTCGGCGTCGGCCTGAGCATCGCGCTGATCGCGGTCTACCTTCTGATGGCCGTGAACTACCAGAGTTGGGGCGACCCTTTCGTGGTGCTCGCGGCGCTGCCGCTCGCGTTCTGCGGCATCGTCGCAAGCCTGTTCGTGACGGGCACAACCTTCTCGATACCCTCGCTCTTCGGCGCCATCATGTCGGTCGGCATTGCCTCGGCCAACTCCATTCTGCTCGTCACCTTCGCCAAGGAGCATCGGGAGGCGACGGGTTGCGGTGCCGTCGAGGCGGCGCTTCTCGCAGGAGAGACGCGCCTCCGGCCCGTGCTGATGACGGCGGGCGCGATGTTCCTCGGCCTGATCCCGATGGCGCTGGGAACGGGCGAGGGCGGCGAGCAGAACGCGGCGCTGGCGCGCGCCGTGATGGGCGGCATCGCGTTCGGCACGCCCTCGACGCTCCTGTTCGTGCCCTTCCTCTACACGCTCCTGCGCCGGGGCGCGGTCAAGCCGCTGGAGGATTACGCCTGATCGGCGACACAAGGTCCCGGATGGCGCCGGCCAGATCGTCGAAATGCGATATCACCCGATCGGGGCCGAGTTGATCGACGGGCGTGTCGGTGTAGCCGAAGGTCACGCCGACCACGGGAATGCCGGCGGCCTTCGCGGCATCGATGTCGGCGCGGGAATCGCCGACCATCACGGCGCGGCTCGGATCGCCCTCTGCGCGCTCGATCGTGAGGGTGATGTGGCGCGGGTCGGGCTTCGAGTAGGGGAAGGTCGCGCGCCCGCAGATCGCCGCGAACCGGCTGCCGATCCCGAGCCTGTCCAGTAGCTCGACCGCGTGCGGCTCAACCTTGTTCGTGCAGACGGCGAGGAGAAATCCGTCCGCCTCCAGACGGTCGAGCGCAGCCGCCACGCCCTCGTACAGGTAGGTGTGGTCGCACAGATGCGCGCCGTAATGATCGAGGAATTCCCCGAAAAGACGCTCGAGCCGCTCGGTCGAGAGCGGCTCGCCGGCCGCCGAAAAGCCACGCTGGATCAACGCCTTGGCACCGGCGCCGATCATGTCGCGCGCCTCCTCGAGGGGCACCGGCGGCAGGGCCTCGCGCCGGAGCAGCACGTTCAGGGTCCCGACGAGGTCTCCGGCCGTCTCGGCGAGCGTGCCGTCGAGGTCGAACACGGCGATCGGCTTGCGCGGCGACATGGGCATCCTTGGGGGCGGGGAGGCTGGAATCCGAGGCTCGCCGTCTGGCTAACCGTGGCGGCACCTGCGATCAAGCAGGTTCGATGCCCAAGACTCGCCCGAAATCCCAGAGACATCCTGCTGCCGCGTCAAACGAGACAAACCATGAAATCAGCGTCCCCGATTCTCGCCGTCTGCATCCTGGCGAGCGCGCCGGCCCTCGCCGCGTCCTTCGAGTTTGTTCCGGCTCCGCAGATCGACCTGAACCGGGTCTACCGGATCGACAAGGTGACGGGCGAGGTCACGTCCTGCCAATACGGCCTGCGCGAGGGCGGCGGCATCGGCCAGACCCTGTGCTTCGGCGCCGGCGAGGGGGCGGTCGCGCAGGCGCCCTCCGAGTACGGTCTGGTTGCATCGCGCCATACGCGCGAGGCGGGCGTGTTCCGGGTGAACTACCGGACCGGCGAGATGAGCATCTGCTATGTCCAGGTGAAGGAGGAGGTCGTGGTCTGCACGCCGCAGGCCAACCCGGCGACGGGCGGCGCCGGGGATGCGCCCGCCACTGGCGCGGCGCCCGGTCGCGCCGGGCCGAGCGCGACGCCGCCGCAGGGCGGCCGGCCCTGACCGGGCGGACGCAGCATCGTCTTTCGCGCCGCGGCCGCGCCGTGCTAGGGGCAGGCGCGCCGCTTTCGGGAACTCACGTCGGTATCGCCATGCGCCCTTCCGTTCACGCCCCGCTCGGAGCGTCCCGATGAGCGGGCCGGACCTGCGCCGGGCCGCGGCCGCACGGGCGCTCGACCTCGTCGAGCCCGGCATGCGGCTCGGCATCGGCACCGGCTCGACCGCCAACGCCTTCGTCGAGCTCCTCGGCGAGCGCGTGCGCGGCGGGCTCGCCATCGTCGGCGTGCCGACCTCGGAGGCGACGCAGGCGGCCGCCGCTCGCGCCGGGATCCGCCTCGCCACCCTCGAGGAGGTGCCGGAACTCGACCTCACCGTCGACGGGGCGGACGAGGTCGACGCTCAGCTTCGCCTGATCAAGGGCGGGGGAGCCGCGCTGCTGCGCGAGAAGATCGTCGCCTGCGCGAGCCGCCGGATGGTCGTCATCGCGGATGCGGCCAAGCAGGTCGGCACGCTCGGCGCCTTTCCCCTGCCGATCGAGGTCAACGCCTTCGGCCTGCGCCCCACGCAGATCGCCGTCGAGGCCGCGATCGGGCGGGCGGGCTGCGCCGGTCCCGTCTCGCTGCGGATGGCGGCCGACGGGTCCCCGCTGACGACGGATGGCGGCCACCGCATCCTGGACGCGCGCCTCGGTCGCATTCCCGACCCGGAAGCCCTCTCGGCCGCCCTCTGGTCGGTGCCGGGCGTCGTCGAGCACGGCCTGTTCCTCGGGATCGCCTCGGCGGCGATCCTGGCGGCGGATCGCGGCGGCCGGGCCGAGGTCACCATCCTTGGCACCCTCTAGCATTCCGCGGGGCTGGCCGCTGCGCGGGCCGCGCGAGACGACACCCTTTCCTCACGGGCGCCCGGGCCGTTGAACGGCACCGAGCCCGCCCCGCCTCAGCGACCGACAACGACCGGAGACGCAGCCATGTCCCGCCGCCTCATCGCCGCCACGCTGGCCGGCCTCTTTCTGGCCGCCCCGCAGGCGGCTGACGCGCAGAACAGACCCGCGGCGCAGAAGCCCGCATCGCCCGCCCCCGCCGCGCCTGCGGCGCCCGCGATCAGCGCGAACCATCTCGCGCTGGCCCGCGAGGTCATGCTGAATTCCGGGATCGCGCGCTCGTTCGACTCGATCATCCCGGCCTTCGGCGAGCAGATCCGGCAGCAGACGGTCACCCGGCCCGATCTGAGCAAGGATCTCGACGAGGTCCTGGTGGCGCTGGGGCCCGAGATGGAACTCCAGAAGCAGCGCATGATCGACAACGCGGCGCGCATCTACGCGACCAAGCTCAACGAGGCCGAGCTTCAGGACATCGCCACCTTCTTCCGCTCGCCGGCCGGCAAGCGCTACGTCGAGACGCAGCCGCAGGTTCTCGACGAGATGGTTCAGGCCATGCAGACCTGGACCCAGGACGTATCCGAATACGTCATGGTCCGCGTGCGGGCCGAGATGGGCAAGCGCGGCCACCAGATGCAGTAGCCGCGGTCGCCCCGCCGCGCGGAACCCGCTCCCGTGAGCCTGTCCGGGCGCCTCTCGGCCGCCGGTGCCGTGGCGCTGGCGCTGATGCCGCTCGCCATGGCGCTGGCGAACCGGTCGAGCCCGCTGGTCGTCGGGCTCGCGGCGCTCCTGTTCCTTGCCGCCGCCCTCGCGGACGATCCTTCGGATGCGCTGGGCCGCCTCGTCCGGCCGCTCGTCACGCCGGTCGGCCTGGCGGCCCTCGGCTTCCTCGGCTGGTGCGCGGTCTCCGTCGCCTGGAGCCCTTTCCCGGCGGCCTCCGGCCGCAGCGCCGGCGAGTTCCTGCCGACGCTCGCGGCCGCCTACATCCTCGCGCGCCTCGCGCCCGGGCGGCTGCCGCCCTTCGCCGCGCCGCTGGCGGCGGCCGCGATCGTGCTGGCCTCCCTCTGGATCGTGGTCGGGCTCGCGGCCGGCCTGCCGGTGCAGCGCGCGCTGGGGATGCGCGTCGCCGATTTCGTGTTCAACCGGCCGGCGCTGACGCTTCTGCTCGTGGCCGGGCCGCTCGCTCTCGTGCTGGCGCGGCGCGGGCGGCGCCTCGCCGGAGCGGCCGTGCTCGCCTTCGGGGCTGCCGGCATCCTCCGCTCCGTCAGCGGCGCCGCCGCGATGGGTCTGATCGCCGGCACGGCGATGGTGCTCGCCGCGCGCCTCCTGCCGGCGCGCCTCGGAAGCGGTCTCGCCGGGCTCGGCCTCGGCTGCGCGGTCGCGCTGGCGCCGATCGAGGGGGACCTGCTGCGTCGGGTGATGCCGGAGGCGGCGCATGAGAGGCTGGTGCAATCCTCCTCGCGCGCCCGCGTCGCGATCGCGCGCAGCTTCGGAGCCGCGGTCGCGGCCGATCCCTGGCGCGGCGCGGGCTACGGCGTCTCCGGCCGCTTCGCGGAGACGCCGGTCGCGCAGCGGGTCGAGCCCGAGATGCGGGACATGCTCGCGGTGGGCCATCCACACAACAGCTTCCTGCAGGTCTGGGCCGAGCTCGGGATCGTCGGCGCCGGTCTCGCAATGGCCGTGCTGCTGCTAACGCTGCGCGCGCTCGCCGCCTGGCAGGCGACCGAGCGCGCCGCGGCGCTCGGCCTGACGGCGGCGGCGGCGGCGGTCGCCTTCGTCGAGCACGGGGCCTGGCAGGCATGGTGGACGGCCGGGCTCGGGGCTGCCATCTCCTGGCTGCGGGAGGCGGCCCGCCCGCAGCCTTTGTCCGACCGACGGGACTCACCATGAAGTCAGAGCACGATGTCGACCTGTTCGTGATCGGGGGCGGCTCGGGCGGCGTGCGCGCGGCCCGGATCGCCGCGGGCTACGGCGCCCGGGTCAAGCTCGCCGAGGAGTACCGGGTCGGCGGCACCTGCGTCATCCGGGGCTGCGTCCCGAAGAAGCTGATGGTCTATGCCGGCCGCTTCGCCGACGAGTTCGAGGATGCGGCGGGATTCGGCTGGAGCGTCGGGGCGCCGCGGTTCGACTGGTCCGTGCTGAAGCGCCGCCGCGACGCCGAGGTGGCGCGGCTCGAGGGCATCTACGACACCAACCTGATGCGCGCGGGCGTCGAGATCGTGCCCCAGCGCGCGGTGATCGAGGATCCGCACACGGTCCGGCTGGCGGGCACGGGCGAGCGCGTGACGGCGCGGGTCATCCTGATCGCGGTCGGGGCGCACCCGGTGAAGGAGCCGATGATCCCCGGAATGGAACTCGCCATCACGTCGAACGAGGTGTTCGAGCTCGAATCCCTGCCGGAGCGCATTCTCGTGGTCGGCGGGGGCTACATCGCGGTCGAGTTCGCGGGCGTCTTCGCGGCGCTCGGCAGCCGCACGACCCTGCTGCACCGGGGCGACAAGCTTCTGCGCGGCTTCGACGACGAGGTGCGCGACGCCCTCGGCGAGGCCTATGCCAAGCGCATGGACCTGAGGCTCGGCCGCACCGTGCAGAGCCTGGAGCGCCGGGACGGCGCCGTCGCGGCCCGCCTCGACGACGGCAGCGAGATCCTGGCCGATCAGGTCCTCGTCGCGACGGGCCGGCGCCCGAACGTGCAGGGTCTCGGCCTCGAACGGGCCGGGATCGAGACCGATCGGGTCGGCGCGATTCCCGTCGACGCCACCTCGCGCACCACCGTGCCGTCGATCTACGCGGTCGGCGACGTGACGAACCGGGCGAACCTGACGCCGATCGCGATCCGCGAGGGCCACGCCTTCGCCGACACGGTCTTCGGAAACAAGCCGTCCTGCGTCGACCATCGCCTGATCCCGACCGCCGTGTTCTCGACGCCCGAGATCGGGGTCGTCGGCCACAACGAGGACGTCGCCCGCTCGATCTACGGCGAGATCGACGTCTACAAGGCGAGCTTCCGCCCCATGAAGGCGACGCTCTCGGGGCGCGACGAGCGCGTCCTCATGAAGGTGCTCGTCGACTGCGCGAGCGACACGGTGGTGGGCGTGCACATCGTCGGCCACGACGCGGGCGAGATCATCCAGGCGGTCGGCATCGCGGTGACGATGGGCGCCACCAAAGCCGATTTCGACCGCACCATCGCGGTCCACCCCACCGCGAGCGAGGAACTCGTCACCATGCGGGTGCCCGCGGTCACCAAGCGGCCGGTCGCGGTCGGCTAGGCGCGAGCCCTCGACGCGGCAGGCCGCCGAGCCATATTGCCCGTATGGGCAAGCGAGACGACGCGCACGATCGGCGGCAGGCCATCATCGACGGGATGCTGGCCGACGCCCTGCGCCCGGCCTATACCTACCGCCTGCCGAGCCACGACGCGCTGCCCGCCGACATCCGCCGCGCCATCGACGCGCTGCTCGCCAAGGCCGAGGCGCAGCGCCGCCGCTGCCTGACCTACGACGATCTGGAGGAGGCGCTGCCGCCCCGCGACGTCTCGGCGGAGGACCTGGAGGCGATCTTCTGGATCCTGGCCGAGCACGGGATCGAGGTCGAAGACGGCGAGACCTGACGACCGGTCCCGCCCGGGATCCCCTCCCGCCCGGTTCGCGCGCGGCAAGCCGCGGAGAGGCGTCGATGCCGGCCAGCGCCGGACCGCCCCGATGCCGCTCGGAAGGCATGCCGACCGCAACGACGGAACGTCATCGCTGAAAAACAACTCTTAATTTAAGTACGTGGCTATATTGAAATATTGACGAACAAGCGACGGGCAGAAGTATCACAGACGATGGATCGACAGCCTGATCTTATGCCCAAGACTACGAATTTAAGCTGCTATTAACCCTGCCGGCCGAGCGTTCACGGGAGGTTTTTCACCCGCGAGGCTGTCGTGTCGCTCATGTCCCGGACCGGAATTCTAACCAAGCTCATCGCCGTCATCGCCATGATCTCGGCGATCGTGGGCGGCTGCGTCTGGTACGCGCAGTCGGAGATGACCGCGATCGACGACGCCTAATCGCTCCTGATCAATCGCGAAGCGCAGGCGGCGGCCGATGCGCGGCGGATCAATCGCGTGATCTTCGAGCTCAACTACGCCGTCTACCGGACCATCGCCGAGACCGACGCCGAGCAGATGCGCCGGGCGAACGCGCGGTTCGACGCGGCCGCGCCGCGCCTCGCCGAGCTCATCGCGCAGATCCGCGAGCAGCTTCCGGCCTTCGCGTCCCAGATCGACGAGGTCGGCGCGCGCACGCAGCGCTTCGTCAGGGACGTCTCGGAAGTGCGCGCGCTCGCGACGCGGAACCAGAACGAGCAGGCCATCGCTCTCGTCCATCGAACGATCGATCCGACCTTCGACGGGCTGGCGCAGATGTCGATCAAGCTCGCCGACGACATCAACGCCTACGCGCAGAAGGTCTCGGACACCCTCACGCTGAAGACCAACGCGGCGCGCTGGGCCCAGATCGGGTTCAGCGCATTCGGCCTCGCGGCCGGGCTCTTCTGCGCCGTCCTGATCTCCCTCATCGGCATCACACGGCCGCTGGGCCGCCTGGTTAAGGTCCTGCAGCGCATGGCGGGCGGCGAGATCGACGCCGAGATCCCGGAGGCGCGCCGCAGCGACGAGATCGGCGCCGTGGGCCTCGCGGTCGAGGGCATCAAGGCGATGGTTGCCCGCAAGTCCGCCGAGGAGGCCGAGGTCAAGCGCATCGCCGAGGCGGCGGCCGCCGCCGAGCGCCGACGCACCCATGATCGAGCTCGCCGACGGCTTCGAGCGGGCGGTGGGCGGCATCGTCGGCATGGTCTCGTCCTCCGCCACCGAATTGCAGGCCACTGCCCAGACCATGACGGCGACCACCGCCGAGACCGCCTCGCAATCGACCACCGTGGCGGCCGCGGCCGAGCAGGCCGCCTCGAACGTGCGGACGGTCGCGACGGCGGCCGAGGAACTCGGCGCGTCCGTTCAGGAGATCGGCCGGCAGGTCTCGGGCTCGGCCGGCCTCGCGCAGGCGGCGGTCGGCGAGGCCGACGAGACGGCGCGGCTCGTCCATGAGCTGAGCCAGGCCGCCACCCGGATCGGCGACGTGGTCGGGCTGATCTCGAGCATCGCGGGCCAGACGAACCTGCTCGCGCTCAACGCGACCATCGAGGCGGCGCGGGCCGGCGAGGCGGGACGGGGCTTTGCCGTCGTCGCCACTGAGGTCAAGGAACTGGCGAGCCAGACGGCCAAGGCGACGCAGGAGATCGGCCAGCAGATCGGCCAGATCCAGGGGGCGACCGGTCAGGCCGTGAGCGCGATCGGCTCGATCGCGGGGCGGATCCGCGAGATCAGTACGGTCTCGGGCTCGATCGCGGCGGCGGTGGACGAGCAGGGCGCGGCGACGCAGGAGATCGTGCGCAACGTCGCCCAGGCCTCGACCGGCACGGGGGAGGTGACGAGCAACATCGCGGGCGTCGCCGGCGCCGCGGAGGAGACGGGCGCGGCGGCCAGCCAGGTTCTGGCCTCCGCCTCCGAATTGTCGCGCCAGTCCGAGCATCTCGGCGCGGAGGTGCGCAACTTCCTGGCGACGGTGCGGGCCGCCTGAGCGCGGATGCGGGGCGCTCGGCACCCCGGCCGCGCGCCGGGGTTGGCGTTCCGGATAAACGCTCGCTTCCGCCCGCGATCCCCCGTATAAGCCCGGCTCTCCGCGCGGGAATCTTCGCGCGAACTGTGCCGAGGGGTGTACGGGAGTTGGTCATGGGCGAGCGTTGGACACCGAAGACATGGCGTAACCTGCCGATCCAGCAGGTGCCCCAGTATCCGGATGCCGCCGCCCTGCAGGCGGTCGAGACGCAGCTCGCCTCGTTTCCGCCGCTCGTCTTCGCCGGCGAGGCGCGCAAGCTGACGAAGTCGCTGGCGCGCGTCGCGGCCGGCGAGGCCTTCCTGCTCCAGGGCGGCGACTGCGCCGAGAGCTTCGACGAGCATTCCGCCGACAACATCCGGGATTTCTTCCGCGTCTTCCTGCAGATGGCGCTGGTGCTCACCTTCGCGGGCGGCTCGCCGGTGGTGAAGGTCGGGCGAATCGCCGGCCAGTTCGCCAAGCCGCGCTCCTCGCCGACCGAGACGCTCGAGGGCGTCTCGCTGCCGAGCTACCGCGGCGACATCGTCAACGGCCTCACCTTCACGGAGGAGGCCCGCGTGCCCGATCCGCGCCGGCAGCTCGAGGCCTACCGCCAGTCGGCCGCGACGCTGAACCTGCTGCGCGCCTTCGCGCAGGGCGGCTACGCCAACCTCGAGAACTCGCACCGCTGGATGCTCGACTTCGTGAAGGATTCGCCGCAATCCTCGCGCTACGCCGATTGCGCCGAGCGGATGACGGAGGCGCTGAACTTCATGCGCGCCATCGGGATCAATCCCGAGACGCACCAGGAGGTCCGCACCACCGACTTCTACACGAGCCACGAGGCGCTGCTCCTCGGCTACGAGGAGGCACTGACCCGGGTCGATTCGACGAGCGGCGACTGGTACGCCACCTCGGGCCACATGCTCTGGGTCGGCGACCGCACCCGCCAGCCCGACCACGCCCATGTCGAGTACGCGCGCGGCATCCGGAACCCGATCGGCCTCAAGTGCGGGCCCTCGATGACCGGGGAGGGCCTCGTCCGGCTCATCGACGCGCTGAACCCTGAGAACGAGGCCGGGCGCCTGACCCTGATCTGCCGCTTCGGCGCGGACAAGGTCGGCGAGCACCTGCCGAACCTGATCCGGGCCGTCGAGCGCGAGGGCCGCACCGTGGTGTGGGCCTGCGACCCGATGCACGGCAACACGGTCACGGCGGGGCGCTACAAGACGCGGCCCTTCGAGCGGGTGATGCAGGAGATCGAGAGCTTCTTCGACATCCACCGGTCCGAGGGCACGATCGCGGGCGGCCTGCACCTCGAGATGACCGGCAAGGACGTCACCGAGTGCACGGGCGGCGCCCGCGCACTCACGGCCGACGACCTGCAGGACCGCTACCACACCTACTGCGACCCGCGCCTCAACGCCGAGCAGGCGCTTGAGGTGGCCTTCCTGACGGCCGAGCTCGTCAAGCGCGAGCAGGCCGAGATCGAGCGCCCGCGCCTCGACGCGGCCGAGTGAGGGGCACGCCCCCGGGCAGCGGTCGAGGCCGCTCCCCGGGGGCGCCGCCTCAGTGCAGCCAGTTGGTGAAGAAGTAGATCAACAGGATCACCGGCAGCGGGATGCCGATGAGCCAGAGCAGGCCACCCTTGAGCATTGCGACTCTCCATTGAACAAAAGCGGTGTTCAACGGGAACTAGCGAGCGCGGGTTCCGTGAATTCTGGCAGCTCGTTGGGGATTACGCGATCGCCCGCGCGGTGCCGTTCCAGCGGCGCAGGATCGCGGGCACCTCGGCGGCCGGAACGGGCCGGCTGAACAGGTAGCCCTGCACCTCGTCGCAGCCCTCCTCGCGCAGGCGCGCGAGCTGGGCCTCGGTCTCGACGCCCTCGGCGGTGGTGGTCATGCCGAGGCTCGCGCCGAGCCCGATCACCGCGCGCACGATGAAGCCCGAATCCTCCGCCTCGCCGAGGTCGCGCACGAAGGACTGGTCGATCTTGATCTTGTCGAACGGGAAGGAGCGCAGGTAGCTGAGCGAGGAGTAGCCGGTGCCGAAATCGTCCATCGAGACGCGGGCGCCGAGCGCCTTGAGGCTGTGCAGGATCGCCGTGGTGGTGCCGGGATTGGCGACCAGCACGCTCTCGGTGATCTCGAGCTCCAGCCGCCGCCCGGGCAGCCCGCTCGCGGCGAGCGCGTCGCGGACCGCGCCGATCAGGCGGGCCGAGGTGAACTGCACCGCCGAGACGTTCACCGCGACCTTGAGACCGTCCGGCCAGCGGCTCGCCTCCTGGCAGGCGCGGCGCAGCACCCACTCGCCGAGCGGGATGATGAGGCCGAGCTCCTCGGCCAGCGGGATGAACTCGGCCGGCGAGACGCGGCCGCGCTCGGGGTGAGTCCAGCGCAGCAGCGCCTCGAAGCCGCAGACGCGCTCGGCGTTGAGGTCGTAGATCGGCTGGTAGTGCAGCTCGAACGCCTCCGCGGCGACGGCCTCGCGCAGGTCGCGCTCCAGGTGGCGGCGCGCCTGCAGGCGCGCATCCATCTCGGGCTCGAAGAAGCGGAACGAGCCGCGGGCCTCGGCCTTGGCGCGGTCGAGGGCGACGTCGGCGTGCTTCAGGAGCTTGTCGCAGGTCATGCCGTCGCCAGGCGCTAGCGAGATGCCGATGCTAACGCCGATCGTGACGGTGTTCTCGCCGAGCGTGTAGGGCGCGCCGAGCACATCGATGATGCGGCGGGCGAGCACGGCCGCGTCCTCGGGCCGCTCGACGCCGCGCTGGACGATGGCGAACTCGTCGCCCCCGAGCCGAGCGAGGCTGTCGATCTCGCGCACGCAGGCGCCGAGCCGGCTCGCCGCGGCGCAGAGCAGCGCGTCGCCGACCGGATGCCCGAGCGTGTCGTTGATCGGCTTGAAATCGTCGAGGTCGAGGCAGAGCACCGCGAAGCCGCTGTCGCGGCTGGCCTGCGCGATGGCGCTCTCGATCTGCTCGCCGAGCAGCAGGCGGTTGGGCAGGTCGGTGAGGGCGTCGTGGCGCGCCATGAAGGCGATGCGGGCTTCCGCGTGCCGGCGCTCGGTGACGTCCTCGAAGGTCGCCACGAAGCCGCCATCGGCGGTGGGCCGCTTCTCGATCGCGACGATGCGGCCGTCGCCGAGCTCCTGCAGGAAGGTGCGGCTCTCGGGGCGGCTGAAGGCTTCGGACTCCTCCGCCAGGAGATCGGCGACGTTCCGGCCCGGATGGTTGCCGGCCGCCACGCTGAGGCCGATCACCTCGCGGGCCGTCATGCCGCAGGCGACCGTGCCCGGGGCGTGCCCGTAGATCTCGGAATAGCGGCGGTTGACCACCATGAGCCGATGCTCGGCATCGTACAGGCACAGGCCCTGGGACATGTTGTCGAGGGCGGCGTCGAGGCGCAGATTCGTGGCCGTGAGGCGCGCTTCCTGCTCCTTGAGCAGGCTGATGTCGCTGCAGACGGCGACGAAGCCGCCCTCGCGCGTGGCGCTGCGGCTGACCCGCAGCCAGCGCCCGTCGGCGAGGCGGATCTCGCCGTCCCGTGCCAGGGTCCGGGCCGAATCGAGAACGGCGGCGGCCGGATCGGCGCCGCGGGCCGCGAGGCCGGCGACGGGAGCGCCCGCCTTCACGGCCTCGCCGTCGCCGCCGAAGAAGTCGGCGGCCTGCGCGTTCGCCAGCGCGATCTGGCCCCCGGCATCGACCACGACGACGCCCTCGCGCGAGCTCTCCAGGGCGTCGGCGAGGAGCGTCTGGGCGGAGCGGCGCTCGCTGACCTCGCGCTCCATCATGGCCCGGATGTTGTCGCGCATCGTCGCCATCGCGCGGAGCAGGGCGCCGAGCTCGTCGCGCGCGCCCGTCGGGATCGTGACGTCGAGGCGCCCGGCGGCGATGTGCTCGGCCACCGCTGAGGCGACCGCGACGGGGCCCATGATGCGGCGGTTCAGCAGGAAGGCGGTGATGGCCGAGAGCAGCAGCGCGACGCCGGTCGCCGCCGCGTAGAAGTTGATCTCGCTGGCCACCACGTTGCGGGCGGTCTGCCGGTAGGTGAAGCCGTCGCCGGCCGTGTAGTTCACCAGGAGGTCGATCTGCCCGTCGACGATGCCCGCCTGGCGGTCGAGAGCCTCCCAGGCGGAAGCCGAGGTGGTGGCGTGGTCGAGGCCGCGCCGGATCTCGTCCCAGGTCGAGACCGCGCCCTGCACGGCGATGCCGGCGCGGGCCGCCCGGTCGGACTGCGAGCGCTCGACCGCGATGGCGAGGTCCTCGGAGAGGTTGATGGCGAGTTCCGCCAGCTCCGTGTCGAGCTTGGCGCGGGCCGCCGCATCCTGCGCGATCGTGCGGCGGACGAAGATCGCCCGCATCTTCGCGAAGTCGGCGGCCGCCGCCCGCGCGTAATTGATGGACATCAGCGACTGGTCGTAGGTGCGGTTGACCAGCACACCGGCCTGCCGGATCCCGAGGGTCGCGTAGAGCCCGAGAGCGCCCGTGATCAGGCTCATGATCAGGAAGGCGACGAAGATGCGTCCGCGGATGGTCGAGAGCGTGTCGGCGGCGCGCCGCGGATTCACCGGCGCCGACACGGGATGCACGTCTCTCGGTTTCGTCCGGTTCCGTCGCATCGAAACGCAGGTGCTCTCATCTCGCTCTGGGACAGGTTAGGCCGCACAGGTTAAGACGCGCTTATCCGATGCAACCGGTGACAGCGCCGCCCCCCGGAGCGAGGCTATTGCCAAGTTCAATCGAGGATGATGATCGGACGCGAAAAGTCGGCTTCACCACGTCGCCGGCTTTCGCAGGCCGGGGGAGGAGCCTGTTCTCGGCTTGCGCAACATTTCACCCTAGGATTGTAGGCTCCGCACCGGTGCCCGGGTGCACGACGGGCACCTCGACGCTGTGACAATCGGTGGTCGAGTTCGGAGCAGATTCTTAAGCTCTCGACCGCTAGCGTGCCGCGACGCGCCAGAGATCACCATGACTGCTCGCACATTCCCGCCGGCACCCGCGAAGGCTGCACGTAGGCTCGCCGCGACCCTCTGCCTCTCGCTCGGAGCCGGGCTCCTCGCGGGGGCGGGCCTGGTGAGCGGGCTCGAAGCCGGCGGGCTGCTCGTCTCGCAGAAGGGCAGGGCCTTCCAGCCCGGGAGCCTCGCGGTGAAGCGCGGGGAGACGATCACGATCGTCAACGACGACAGCGACCTGCTGCACCATCTCTACGTCGAGTCCGAGACCTTCACCTTCGATTCCGGCGACCAGATGCCGGGCAGCCGCACCGCTATCACCTTCAGCCAGGGCGGCACCTTCCAGGTGCTCTGCGGCATCCATCCGAAGATGAAGCTCGCCGTACGCGTGACCCCGTAGAGGCGGGCCCGCCCCACCTCTCCCATTCGGGAGAGGTCGAGTCCGCGGCACGCGGACCGGGTGAGGGGTTCGCCGCCTCCGGAGAGTTCGCACCCCTCACCCTGTCCCTCTCCCGCACGGGAGAGGGGACCCGCGCCCGGGTGAGAAGCGCCACGGGCCCTGCACCGACGTCCTCGTGGATTCCGGTGGGTTCAGCGCGCGGCGGCCTGGACCGGCTTGCCCGCGTCGGGATCGGGCGCGCGCTCGATGGGCTGCCCGTCGCGCAGGTCCGGCGGCGGGCTCAGCACGATCCGCTCGTGACCCGAGAGACCCTGGTCGAGCTCGATCGTCTGCCCGAAATCGCGCCTGATGTGGACCGGGCGCCACTCGGCCTGCCCGTCGTCGCGGGCGACCACGACCTGCGTGCCCCGCTGGTTGAAGACGAGCGCCTCCGCCGGAATGATCACGGCGGGCTCGGTGCGGGGAATCTTGAGGGTGACGTAGACGTAGAGACCGGCCCGCAGGACGCCGTCGGGGTTCGGCACGTCGACCTGGGTGGTCAGGGTGCGGGAGGCGGTCAGCAGCGCGACCGAGCTGCGCTCGACCTGACCCGAGAAGGTCCGGTCCGGCATCTGCGGCACCTTGATCGCGGCCTCGACGCCGGCCGTGACGCCGACCGCCGCATTCTGCGGCACGTTCACCGAGATGCGCAGGATGTCGTCGCGGTCCATGGTCAGGAGCGGCGTGCCGCCCGCATCCGCCTTGACGAGATCACCGATATCGACCGACCGCGTCGTCACGACACCGTCGAAGGGCGCGACCACGTCCTTGAAGCCGGTGAGCGCCTTCAGGCGGTCGACCGTCGCGCCCTGCGCTTTGATGTTGGCCTCGGCGACCTTCACGCCGGCTTCCGCCGAGGCGAGGTTGGCGCTCTGGCTCAGCACGCCCGCCTGCGAGGTATCGGCGTTCTGGCGGGAGGCCCAGCCCTGAACGGCGAGCGTGCTGGTGCGGCTGTTCGTGACGTTGGCGAGATTCACGTTGGCGCGCGCCTGATCGACCATCGCCCTGGCCCGCAGGAGCTGCGCCTGCATCTGGCCGAGCTGTGCCTCGGCCTGGGCGAGCTGCTGGTCGAGGTCCGGCGCGGCGATCCGGAGCAGGACGTCGCCAGCCTTCACCCGCGAGCCGATATCGACCCGGCGCTCGGAGACGTAGCCGGTGGCCCGGGCGAAGATCGCGGCCTTCGCGAAGGCCTGCGTCTCGCCCGGCAAGGTCAGGTCGATCGCCTTGTCGGCCCGCTCCACGGCGGCCGTGCGCAGCCGCGGCACGAAATCCTTGGCCTTGCGCTGCGTCTCGGCGGCGGCGGCGCGCTCCTTCCAATGGCCGTAGCCGCCCCAGCCGAGGAGACCGGCACCGACGAGCGCGACGAGGACGAACGGTCCCTTGCGCGGCGGCGGCGGGATGTCGTGCGCGTCACCGTGCGCTTTCATGGATCACGTGCCCTCAGGACCGGACGCGGCTCGAAATGCTGGCAGACCATATACCTTGCGTGCAGACGCTCCTAGAGGAGTGCAATGCCGCAGCTAGGCCGGTCAGGACCGGACCCTTGCGCAGAACGATGATCGTTCGGAGGAAGGAATGGTGGGCGCGACAGGGATCGAACCTGTGACCCTTCGCGTGTGAAGCGAATGCTCTCCCGCTGAGCTACGCACCCGGACCTCGGGCCTTCTAGGGTGCCCATGGCAGCCCCGTCAAGGCCCTCGGACGCGCGGGGCCGCAGCCGGCGCGATACCGGCGCGCCGGTAGAGCGATCGCATCCGCGGGCGCCGCGCCCGCCTCGGAGGAACGGCCCCGGAGCGAGAGGAGGCCCGCGCGTCGGCCGTCCGCATTTTATCGTCCGGAAGCGGATCCACCGGACGCGAAAACGCTGTAGGAGGGCCGCCATGGCACCGCTCGTCCGCTTCGCACCCTCGCCCACGGGCTACCTGCATATCGGCAACGCCCGCCCGGCTCTCCTCAACGCCCTGTTCGCGCGGGCGCGGGGCGGCCGTTTCCTGCTGCGCCTCGACGACACCGACCGCGAGCGCTCGACGGAGGCTTACGCCGCAGCGGTCGAGGAGGATCTCGCCTGGCTCGGGATCGTGCCGGACCTCCGCGCCCGCCAATCCGACCGGGTGGCGGCCTACGACGCGGCGGCGGACAGCCTGCGTGCGCAGGGGCGGCTCTACGCCTGCTACGAAACGCCGGAGGAGCTGGAACGGCGGCGCAAGCGCCAGCTCGGCCGTGGCCTGCCACCGATCTACGACCGCGCCGCGCTCACCCTGACGGCCGAGGAGCGCGCAGCCTTCGAGGCCGAGGGACGGCGCCCGCACTGGCGCTTCAAGCTCGATCACCGCACGATCACGTGGGCCGACCTCGTGCGCGGCGAGGCCCATATCGACTGCGCCTCGCTCTCCGACCCCGTGCTGGTCCGGGCTGACGGCAGCTATCTCTACACGCTGCCCTCCGTGGTCGACGACGCCGAGATGGGCGTCACGCACGTGATCCGGGGCGAGGACCACGTCACCAACACGGGCGTGCAGGTGCAGATCTTCGAGACGCTGGGCCACGCCCCGCCGGTCTTCGGCCACCACAACCTCCTCACCACGGCGGACGGGGAGGGGCTCTCGAAGCGGCTCGGCCACCTGTCCCTGCGGGGCCTGCGCGAGGCCGGCTACGAGCCGGCCGCGATCCGCTCCCTCGCCGTGCTGACGGGCTCGGCCGAGGCGGTGCGGCCGGTCGCATCCCTCGACGATCTCGCCCGCCTCGTCGATCTCGCGCACATCTCGCGCGCGCCCGCTAGGTTCGACCCGCACGACCTCGACGCGCTCAACGCCCGCCTCGTCCACGAGATGCCCTTCGCCGAGGCGCGCGAGCGCCTCCTCGCGCTCGGCATCCCGCCGGTGGCCGCCGAGCCGTTCTGGCAGGCGGTGCGGGCCAATCTCGGCAAGGTCGCGGAGGCGGAGGACTGGTGGCGCGTCGTCGCCGGCCCGGTCGAGCCCGCGCTCGCGGACGAGGCCGTGATCGCCGCGGCCGTCGCGACGATCCCGGCCGAGCCGTGGGGGCCGGAGACCTGGAAGGATTGGGCCGGCGCCGTGCGCGAGCGGACCGGCGCCAAGGGCAAGGCGCTGTTCATGCCGCTGCGCCTCGCGCTCACCGGCCTCGACCACGGCCCGGACCTCGCCGGCCTGCTGCCCCTGATCGGGCACGAGCGCGCGGAGCGGCGGCTGCGCGGGGAGACGGCGTAGGGCGCCTCAGCCGCCGACCGCGTCGGCGTCGAGGCGGGAGACGAGGAGCTTGTCGATGCGCCGCCCGTCGAGGTCCACCACCTCGAAGCGCCAGCCGGCGATGTCGCAGCTCTCGCCGGTCTCGGGCAGGCGCTGCAGGCGCTCGATGACGAGGCCCGCGGCGGTCTCGTAGTCGCGCGAGGTCTCGAGCCTGAGGCCGAGCTGGTCGGCCATCTCGTCGACCGGCATCCAGCCGGCGATCAGCCAGGAGCCGTCCTGGCGCTGGACCGCCTCGGGCTCGGGATCCTCCGAGCGGAACGCGCCCGCGATGGCGTCGAGGATGTCGGCCGGCGTCACGAGCCCGTCGAAATGACCGTACTCGTCGTGGACGAGGGCGACGGGCACCTCGGCTTCCTGCAGGGCCGAGAGGGCGTCGAGCGCGTCGAGCGTGTCGGGCAGGATCGGCGCCTTCCGGATGTGGCGGCGCAGGTCGAAGCCGCCCGATTCTATCAGCGGCCGCACGAGGTCGCGCACCTGCACCACGCCCATCATGTTGTCGGGGCTGCCCTCGGCCACGGGCAGACGCGAATGCGGGCTCGCCAGGATCAGGGCGCGGATCTCCGCCTCGTCGCGGGCGAGGTCGATCCAGTCGACGTCCGTGCGCGGGGTCATCACGCCCCGCACCGCCCGGTCGCCGAGGCGCAGCACGCCCGCGATCATCTTGCGCTCGTCGGTCTCGATCACGCCCGCCGTCTCGGCCTCGGCCACGAGGGTGCGGATCTCCTCCTCGGTCACCGCGCTCGCGCTCGCGGTCTCCTGGCCGATGAGGCGGAACACCGCCCGCGTCGAGGCGTCGAGCAGCCACACGGCGGGTTTCGCGACCCGCGAGACCAGGCGCATGCTCGGCGCCACGAGGCAGGCGATGCGCTCGGGGTCGCGCAGCGCCAGGTGCTTCGGCACGAGCTCGCCGATGATCACCGACAGGTAGGTGATCGCCGTGATGACGAGCCCGTAGCCGAGGGTCTCGGCCCAGCCCTTGCTGAGGCCGAGATCGAGCAGGATCGTCGCGAGCCTCTCGCCGAGCGCGGCGCCCGAGACGGCGCCCGAGAGGATGCCGACGAGCGTGATGCCGATCTGGACCGTCGACAGGAAGCGGCCGGGTTCCTCGGCGAGCGCCAGCGCCGCGGCGGCGCCCCGGCGGCGGTCCTGCGCCATCGCCCGCAGCCGCGCCTTGCGGGAGGAGACGACCGCGAGTTCGGAGAGCGCGAAGACGCCGTTGAGGGCGATGAGGGCGACGGCGACGGCGAGCTCGAGCAAGGCGGGCAAACGTCAGGCCGGTGCCGCTGGTCAGGCGCTCCGGGCTTCCTCTGATGGCGACGGGCGCGGCCGTAGATGGGACCATACCCGCCTCAGGTCAACGGCGGGGCGCCGCCGAATGATCCGCTCCCCGCGCGGCGCGGGGCTACCGTGCGGCCGCGAGCGTGACGGTGTCGGCCGTGAAGCTGCCGTCGGGCTCGATCGCGAAGTGGCGCCGCACGACCTCGGAGGCGCCGTCCTGCAGGGAGCGGATCGCAGCGGCGTGAAGCTCGGGGGTGCGCATGCGCGCGATCCAACTCGCGAAGTCGAGGCGCAGGCGCCGTGACGTCGAGGCGCCGACCGAGAAGCCCGCCGCATCCAGCATCGCGCGCCACTGCGAGAGGGAATAGTCGCGCACGTGAGAGGGGTCGCGCAGCAGCTCGACAGCCTGGAGATGCGTGTCGGGGAGGACGTCCTCCGGCGCCAAGAGATCGGCGATGACGAGGCGGCCGCCCGGCCGCAGCACCCGCCGCGCCTCGGTCAGCGCGCTGGGCACGTCGCGCCAGTGATGTGCGCTGAAGCGGCTGAGAACCGCGTCGAACGACGCGTCCGGGAAGGGCAGGGCCTCGGCCGCCCCCTGCCGCGTCCCGATGTTGGCGAGCCCGCGCCGCGCCGCCTCCGCGGCGACGGCCTCCAGCATGCCTGTCGAGAGGTCGTAGGCCGTGACCCGGCCGACGAGCGGGGCCACCGCGAAGGCGACGTGGCCGCCGCCGCAACCGAGATCGAGCACCGCGGCCCCGGCCTGCCCGCGCATCAGCGCGGCGATCTCGGCGAGATCCTCGCCCTGCGCGTGCACCGCGCTCGCCAGGTAGGCGGCGGCCTGGGGGCCGAACTGGTCGGTGACGTGAGCCTCGTGGCTGCGCACCGTCTTGTGCGTCATCGTCGGATCTCTCCTGTCAGCGCGGCGTGATCGGCGCCAGCCGGGCGAGGCGCAGCGCGATCGCGAGCGCGATCCCGTAGAGGCCGCAGACGAAGGCGACGACGCCGCTCCAGCCGGAATGGGCGAAGAACCAGCCGCCCGCCGTGCCGAGGATCGAGGAGCCGAGATAGTAGAGGCAGAGATAGACCGAGGAGGCCTGGGCGCGGTCGCGCAGCGCCCGGCGCCCGACCCAGCTCGAGGCGACCGAGTGCGCCCCGAAGAAGCTCACCGTGACGACGACGATGCCGGCGATGATCACGACGAGGCTCTCGGCGAGCGTCATCAGGATGCCGAGGATGCCGCAGGTGATGGCGAGCCACAGAACCTTCCGGCGCCCGAGCCGGCTCGCGATCTCGCCGACCGCCGCGGAACTCGCCGTGCCCGCGAGGTAGACCACGAAGATTGCCCCGATGGCGGCCTGGCTCAGCGAGTAGGGCGGCTCGAGCAGGCGGAATCCGATGTAGTTGTAGACGCAGACGAACCCGCCCATCAGCAGGAAGGCCTCGGCGAACAGCCAGGGCAGGCCGGGATCGCGGAAATGGTGCCGGAAGGTGCTGGGGATCTGCCGCCATCTCAGCTCGCTGCGCACGAAGCGCCGGGATTCGGGCAGCGCCTGCCAGAAGGCGATGGCGGCGAGGAGCGCCAGCACGCCGATCGTGCCGAGCCCGAGGCGCCAGGATCCGTAATCGGCGATCACGCCCGCGATCAGACGCCCGACCATGCCGCCGAGCGCGTTGCCGCCGATCAGGAGGCCCATCGAGAGGCCGATGGCGCGCCCGTGCATCTCCTCGCTGAGATAGGCCATGGCCACCGCCGGCAGGCCGCTCGCCGTCAGGCCGGCGAGCGCGCGCAGCGCCAGGAAGCCGTGCCAGCTCGGCACCAGCGTCGCCACGATCGTCAGGATGGCCGAGGCGAAGAGCGAGGCCGTCATCACGGGCTTGCGGCCCCAGATCTCGGAGAGCGGGCTCACCACGAGAAGCGCCACCGCCAGCATCGCGCAGGGCAGCGACAGGGCGAGGCTGCTCTCGGCCGGCGAGACGCCGAAATCATCGGCATAGACGGGCAGGAGCGGCTGAACCCCGTAGAGCACCGCGAAGGTCGAGAAGCCGGCCGCCGCGAGCGCGACCGTCGTGCGGCGGAAGACCGGCGTGCCGGCCTCGATCAAACGATCCTCCGCCTCGCCCATGTCGCCGCCGCTCCGTTCACGCACCCGCCTGTCGGTAAAGGCCACCGGTGCGAGGGCCGTCAACCGCGGCGCGCGGCGGATGCGGTGCGCGCAGGTGTGCTCCGACACATGGCGGACCCGGGCCGCCCGCCGCTCGTGGCCGGCGCTCCGGGTCGTGTAGAGGCGTCAGCGCGGCGGCTGGCCTTGCGCTTCGCCCGGCTGGATCAGCGGGGTGATGCGCCGGACGGTGACGCGCCGGTTCTCCCGCGCGGCGTTCTGCGTGTTCACCTTGAGGTATTGCTCGCCGTACCCCTGCGTCGTGAGGTTCTCGGGCGGGACCTGGAACCGCTGGGTCAGCACGGTCGCGACCGACTGCGCCCGGCGATCCGACAGCGACAGGTTGTCGACGTCGTTGCCCGCGGCGTCGGTGTAGCCCTCGATCAGGAAGACCTCCTGGGAGTTGGCCCGGATCGCCTGGTTGATCGCCGCCGCGATGGTGGCGAGGCGGGCGGCCTGGTCCGGCGTCACCGTGAACGAGCCCGTGTCGAAGTTGATCGTGTCGATGTCGACGCTGCGCATGCGGGCGCGCAATTGCGGGCTGTAGCGGACCTGATCGAGCGTGTAGCGCCGGTCGATCGGCACCACCGGCGGCGCCGACAGCGCCTCGTAGACGGCGCGCTCGTCGGCTCGGTCGTACTCCACCACGTAGCGCTCGCGCGGGATGCGGATGTCGGGCGGGGGCAGGTCGACCACGTCCTCGTAGATCGGCCGCGGGCGGCCGCCATAGGCGTTGTCGATCAGGACCACCTCCCGACCGTCGCGGAAGCGGCGGGAGCGGCGCAGGAGGCGCCCGTCATCGTCCACGACCGTGACGATCACCTCGCCGCCAGGCCGCTCGAGGTAGGTGACGGTCTCGCCGGCACGCCGCTCGCTGCGGTAGCGGCCGCGGTCGAGATCACGAAAGCGCTCGTTCTCGTCGTGGCGGATGAAGTAGCCGTCGCGGTCGCGCACGATGATGCGGCCGGGCTCGCGGATATAGGTGCGACCGTCCTCGTTGAACTCGCGCCGGTCGCGCCGGATGCGGTCGTAATCGCGGACGTCCTCATCGTCCTCGCGGAAGCCGCCCGGCACGTAGCCGGGGCGGCCCGGCATGTTGAAGCGGTCGCCGCCGCGATCGTCGACGCGCCCGGCCGGAAGGCCGGGCCCGGTCCCCGGCTGGCCGGCATTCGGAGCCTGGACGGGCCGGCCGGGAACGCCGGGCTGCGCGTTCGGCGCAGTTGCGGGCGGTGCGGCGGCCGGGGGAGCGGCGGGCGCCGCCGGGGGCGTCCCGGGTGCGGTGGCCGGCGGTGCCGCCCGCTCGGCCGGGGCAACGGGCCGCCCGGGCACGCCGGGCTGCGTGTTCGGTGCCGCCCCGGGGGTCGGCTGGGCGGGCGCGGCAGCCGGCGGCGCGACGGGGCGGCCGGGCACGCCCGGCGCCGTGTTGGGGGCGGTCTGCGGCTGCCCTTGCTGCGGCTGCCCTTGCGGGCGCGTGGGCTCGGGCGCGGCCCGCTGCTGCTCGGGGGCGCCGCGCTGCGGCGTCGGCGCCGCGGACGGATTCTGGCGCTCGGCCGGTGCGGCTCCGGGCGCGGCCGGGCGCCGGTCGGGAGCCTCGCGCCGGTCGGGCGCTGCGGGCCGTTCGGGCGCTGTGGGCCGGTCTGGCGCGCGCTCGCGGGCGGCAGGCGGAGCGGCGCGCTCGGCCGGCTCGCGGTCCGGGCGGGCGGGCGCGCGGTCCTCGCGCGGCTCGGGGCGCTCCTGTCGAGGCGCGGGCCGATCCGGGGCGCGCTCCGGCCGCGCCTCGGGCGCCCGCTCCGCGGGACGCGGCGCAGAGCGCTCCGGCGCGCGTTCCGGGGCGGCCCGGTCCGGCCTCGGCTCCGGACGCTCCTGCCGGGGTTCGGGCCGGTCCGGGCGAGCCGGCGGCGCGGCCCGTTCCGGCCGCTCGGCGGGGGCTCGCTCCGGCGGCCCGCGCTCGGGCCTGGCTCCCGCGGGCGGCCCGCCGCGCGGCGCCTCGCCGCCGCGGGGACCCTCGCCGCGCGGCTCGCGCTCCCCGCCGGGGCCGGCCTGCGCCAGCAGGATCGTACCGGTGATCCCGTCCGCCGGCCGCGCCAGAAGCGGCCCGGTCAGGATCAGGCCGGGCAGGATCGTGCCCGTCAGGAGCAGAAGTCGCGTTGTCCGCATCAGGAATTGTCTCGCCTTGTCGTCGGGCTGAGCCGATCTGTGTCGGGGCGATATGGTTCCCCGTCGCGAGAGGTCAAATCGAGCCGCGGGCGATGCTTTAGACGATCAGGGCTTTACTCGCGCGCCCGTGCGCGAGACTTCGGCTCGACGCCGTGTGCCGCGGCCCGATCGGATCCGGCCCTGGGCTAGGGGATGGCCGGAGGGATCGTCGGCGGCGCCGTGAAGGCCGGGACCGCGATGACGTTCGGGGCGATCACGCGAATGCTCGGGCGCTCGTCCTTGCCGGTGGCGCCCGCGGCGAGCGCCGTCCCGGTGCTCTTCGGATCGCCCGCCTCGCCGGCACGGCCGGCCGCGTCCGCGGCGAGCTCGGCCGCGGTCTTGTCGGCGCGGCCGACCAGTGTCAGGCGGACCTTCGGCCGCGACAGGGCCTCGGCCTGCATCGGCGTCACGAAGATATCGCCCTTGTGGCGCACCAGCATGCTCTCGGCCTTCACGAGGGACTGTGCCCAGGTCTGACCCTCGCGCTTGCAGGAGCAGTTCGGCACGAAGGCCTTCTGGAACTTGAAGGCGTTGGCGAGCGAGGCGTAGGAGCGGCTGCCCTTGATCGTCGCGGCATGCTTCAGCGCATCGTCGCCCCGCGGCATCGAGTAGGCGGCGGCCTCGGCGCCGGGGCAGAGGGCCTGGCAGAGCTCGTTCGCGCCCTCGCGCCCGTCCGGCAGGTTGTTCATCGGGAAATAGGCGCCGTCGCAGGTGCGCACGCAGATCACCTGCGCGCCGCCGCGGGCATACTCGCCGGGCTTGCCGTCCGGGTTGAGCGGCTGGTCGCCGCAGGCGCCGGCCACGGCGGCCTGCAACTGGCGCCGGCGCGCCGCCGTCACCTCGCCGTTCTCGGCTCCGTAGCCGGCGTTCAGCGCGCGGATGCGCTGCTCGACCGCGCCGCATTGCGGCGGCCGGGTATCGAAGAACAGGAACTTGCCGCCCTCGCAGTTCAGGGTCCGGAAATAGGCCTGGAGGCGGCCGATCTCGCCCTGCAGGGCGCGGGCCACGCTGGCGCCGTCGCTGAGATTGGCAAGCTCGGCGCGGTAGCGCTGGCAGGCGGAATTCTGCGCCTGTGCGGCGCCCGCGCAGAGAACCGCGAGCGCGGCTGCGACGAGCGCTCCGGCGAGCTGACGTATCGGCGGACGGATCAGCGGCATGGCTCTGCTGGCAACAGGTCTGAAGCTTCGCGGTTCCGCTCCGCCGGCCAGGGTCCGCTAGGCGACGAAGCTTAACTTTTTTAAACGCCCTCGCGGCGCGGGGACAGCCTCCCTACATGCGCCCGATCGATCCAGCGGGGGAAAGGTCCGACGATGTGGCTTCGGGGTCTCACAGGTTACGCGCTCGCGGCCGGCTTGGCGCTCACGGCTCTGCCGGCGCCGGTCCGGGCCGAGGAGCCGGACCGCATCTTCGACAAGTCGACGGTCTGGCGGCCGCTGACGCCGAACGACAAGCTCGTGGTCTACGGGGTCGACGATCCCGTCGTCGGCGGCGTCGCCTGCTGGTACACCCAGCCCGAGAAGGGCGGGATCAAGGGCACGCTCGGGCTGGCCGAGGACGTTTCGGACATCTCGCTCGCCTGCCGGCAGGTCGGCCCGGTCCAGTTCAAGGACAAGTTCAAGCAGGGCGAGGTCGTGTTCAGCGAGCGCCGCTCGCTGATCTTCAAGTCGATGCAGATCGTGCGTGGCTGCGACGCCAAGCGCAACGCCCTGATCTACATGGTCTACTCGGACAAGGTCATCCAGGGCTCGCCCAAGAACTCGACCTCGGCTGTGCCGCTCATGCCCTGGGGCACGGAGCCGCCGCCGAAATGCGCCGATTCCCTGAGGGGCTGAACGCGCCTCAGTCCTGGCAGGTGATGCGGATCGGCCGCTCCTCGACCTTGATCGCCGGCGCGGTGTCGATCGCGCCGGTATACTCGTCGGCGGCCGCGACGCCGTAGGAGCCCGCCGCGGCGAACCCTTGCGACTCGCACCACGCGTTGGCGACGACCTGCCCGCACTCGCTCGCCCCGTTCGTGAGGCAATCGGCGACGCCGTAACCCTCGCTCGACGGGATCAGGAAGGTCTTCTCGACATGGGCGGGCGCCTTGGCCGGCGTCTCGCCGTCGGCGCCCGCGAAGGCGGCGTGCGCGAGCGAGGAGACCAGTGCGGCGGCGAGGAGAGCGCTGAGGCCGGCAGCCGAGCGTCGCATGGGAAAATCCTTGTCACTGATGACGACGATTGCACCGAAGTTCCGACGGGTCGGTAAACAAAGGCTTTCGACGGCCCACCGCATCGTCCGCGATCGGGCGGCCGGGAAAGGGCCGGCGTTCCCGGCTCCTTCTCGAAAAGCTCACTGTTTTGGGTTAGCGCAGGTCAGCCGCCGGGGCCGTCGCCTCCATGCAACACGGCCGGAGACCCGCCGGCGGCCCCAGGGACGAGAGTTGGTTTCATGGCCCCGATGTTGCGGCTCTACAACACGCTGACCCGCGAGAAGGCGCCCTTCGCGCCGATCGACCCCGCGCATGTGCGCATGTACGCCTGCGGACCGACGGTCTACGACGCCGCCCATATCGGCAATGCGCGGCCGATCATCGTCTTCGACCTGCTGTTCCGCGTGCTGCGCCATCTGTACGGGCCGGCGCACGTCACCTACGCCCGCAACGTCACGGACGTCGACGACAAGATCAACGCGCGCGCGGCCGAGCGCGGCATCACGATCCGCGAGCTGACGGACGAGACGCTGAGCGCCTTCCACGCGGATGTCCGCGAACTCGGCGTGCTGATGCCCGCGGACGTGAACCGGCCGGGCGAGCGCCCCCGCTTCGTCGAGCCGCGCGCCACCGACCACATCGCCGAGATGGTGCGCCTGATCGAGGGGCTCGTCGCATCCGGCCACGCCTATGTCGCGCAGGGGCACGTCCTGTTCGACGTGCCCTCGATGCCCGATTACGGCGCGCTCTCGAAGCGGCCGCTGGACGAGATGGAGGCGGGCGCGCGCGTCGAGGTCGCGCCCTACAAGCGCTCGCCCCTCGACTTCGTGCTGTGGAAGCCCTCGAAACCCGGCGAGCCGGCCTGGCCCTCGCCCGCCGGCATCGCCGAGCCCGGCCGGCCCGGCTGGCACATCGAGTGCTCGGCGATGTCGTGGAAGCATCTCGGCGAGACCTTCGACATCCATGCGGGCGGGATCGACCTGATCTTCCCCCATCACGAGAACGAGGTGGCGCAGTCGCGCTGCTGCTTCGGCACGCCGGTGATGGCCAATGTCTGGCTCCACAACGGCTTCCTGCAGGTCGAGGGCGAGAAGATGTCGAAGTCGCTCGGCAACTTCGTCACCATCCGGGAGGTGTTGAACGACTGGCCCGGCGAGGTGGCGCGGCTCGCCATGCTGCGCACCCATTACCGCCAGCCGATCGACTGGACGCTGCGCGGCCTGGAAGAGGCGAGCCGCACCCTCGACCGCTGGTACGCGGCGGTCGGCGACGAGCCGGGGAACGGCGCGCCGCCCGAGACCGTGCTCGAGCCGCTCCTCGACGACCTCAACACGGCCGCGGCGCTCGCCGAGCTGCACCGGCTCGACGATCCGGCCGCGCTCAAGGCCGGCGCCCTGCTGCTCGGCTTCCTCGGCGAGACCCGGTCCGAGCGCGAGCGCGCGAGCGTCGCGGCCTCGGGGATCGACGTCGCGCGGGTCGAGGCGCTGATCGAGGCGCGCCGCGCCGCGCGGGCCGCGAAGGACTGGGCGGGATCCGATCGCGTGCGCGCCGACCTCGCGGCGATGGGCGTCGCCGTCAAGGACAACAAGGACGGGACGACGACGTGGAGCGTGGCGGGATAGGTCGACCTGCCGGGAGGCGCTCGCCGCCGCCTGTCCGCGCGGAAGCGTGGCGTGCCGCGGATCGCGGCGCGCTCAGAACCGCTCCTTGATGAACTCCTCGGCCTCCGGGGCCGGCTCGGTCCGGGCGGCGGCCTCGCGCAGCATCGGCACGACCGAGGCGGCGTCCGGCGCCACGAGGTAGTTCAGGTCGAGGCCCTCGCGGATGAAGCCGTGGGCGCGCATGTGCTCGAACAGGGTGAGGAGCGGCGTCCAGAACTCGGCGATCGAGACGAGCAGGATCGGCTTGCGGTGCTGGCCGAGCTGGGCCCAGGTCAGCTGCTCGACGAGCTCCTCGAGGGTGCCGATGCCGCCGGGCAGCGCGACGAAGGCGTCCGAGCGGTCGAACATCATGCGCTTGCGCGTGTGCATGTCGCCGACGACGACCGTCTCCTGGATCTCGTCGAGCATGCGCTCGCGGGACTTCAGGAAGTCCGGGATGATGCCGGTCACGTGGCCGCCGCCGTCGAGGACGGCGCGCGCCACCGTGCCCATCAGGCCGACATTGCCGCCCCCGTAGACGAGTCCGATCCTGGCCGCGGCGAGCGCCGCGCCGAGGGTCTCGGCCGCGTTCCGGAAGGCCGGGTCTCCGCCGAACCCGGAGCCGCAATACACACAGACCGTCTTCACCGGAGCCATCCGGCGCCCTCCATCAATCGCTTCGCGTGGCCGACAGATCTGCCGGGACAATCCGGCGGAGGCGGCTTCGTCCCGTGCCAAAGTGCTGAATTCGCGCAGGATTCGCCCTAATCCGGATTACGCCGGCTTGGTGTCCTGGCCATGTACGGTAATATGCCACGAACAGTCGACGGTTTTCGTCGGCGGTCCCGTGCCCGGTTGCGGCGCCGCCGCAGGTCGCCTCGACGCGTTCGGAGTAGGTCGCCATGACGGCGGAGATGCGGCGGAGTCTCGCCCTCGCAGGAATCGGGCTTCTCGGCGGGTTCCTTCTCGTGCTGGGCCTGTACGGCGCCGGCGAATGGGTCAAGCGCGCCGCCGCGCCGCAGGCGAACGCGCCCGAGGCGCGCGCCGTCGCCGGGGCGCCGACGCCCGGCGCCCCGGCCGAGCGGCCGGGAGCCGCGACGCCTGAGGCTGCCGGCGCTGCCGCCAAGTCCTCCGCCGACGAGCCGGCCGCTGCCCGCGCCGAAGCGAAGCCGCCGGGCGAGGCGAGGCGCGCGCCCGCCGCCCAGCTCGCCGCGGCGCCGGCCTTCGACGTGATCCGGGTCGAGCCGAACGGCGAGACCGTGATCGCGGGCCGCGCGGCGCCGAACACCACCGTCGAGATGCTGGTGGACAACCGGACGGTGGCGCGGGCGCTCGCCGATCCGAACGGGCAGTTCGCGATCGTGCCGCCGGCCTTGCCCGCCGGCAACAGCGAGATCGCCCTGCGCCAGACCGGGGCGGACGGGCGCGAGGTCCGCTCCCGCGAGAGCGTGGCGGTGGTCGTCGCCGGCACGCGCGACACCAAGCCCCTCGTCGCGCTGAGCGCGCCCGACCGGCCGACCGTCGTGCTGTCGCAGCCGGACGCCGTCGCCTCGGCCGAGCCCGGCACGATGCCGGGCGGGGGTCCGGCACGGCCCGGGACGGAGACGGCCGGACTACCGCCCGCGGGCGCGCAGGCGCGGCGTGGCGACGCCGTCGCACCGGATGCGAGGAGCGTCGGCGGGACGGCTGGCCCCGCCCAGCCGGTCAAGATCGTGAGCGTCGACGCGCAGGAAGGCGGGCGCCTCTACGTGACGAGCCAGGCGACGCCCGGCGCGACGCTGCGCCTCTACCTCAACGACACGCTCGTCGCGCCCGGAAGCGCCGGGCCGGACGGCAAGGTCACGTTCACGATCGGCCGCGGCGTCAGGGCCGGCGATTACCGGGTGCGGATCGATCAGGTCGACCCGGTGACCGGCAAGGTGCGGCACCGCTCCGAGGTGCCGTTCGTCTTTCCGGCGAGCGGGCCGCGCGTGGCGAGCCGCGAGGCGCCCGCCGCCGAGGCGCCGTCGCCCGCCGGTCCGGGCGCCGGGATGTCGGGCCCGACAGCCGCCATGTCCCTGCCGGGCGGGCCCGCCGCGGCCACGCCCGCCGCGAGACAGGCCGAGGCGCGTGCCGGCGCCCACCGCGGATCGAAGGCGCCGGTCGCGGCCCGTGCCGCGCCGCCGGCGGCCGGGCCGGGGCCTGCCCTCGCCGCCGCGGCCCCGCAGGCGCCGACCACACGCGAAGCCGCCCGGACCGTGGGGCCGAGCCCGCCGGCCGCAATCGCGCCGAAGCCCGGCGAGGCGCCGCGCGACGTCTTCGTCGCCGAGGTCAACACCGCCAGGATCACCCGCGGCGACAGCCTCTGGCAGATCAGCCGCAAGACCTACGGCAAGGGCGACCGCTACACGGTGATCTACGACGCCAACCAGGGCCAGATCCGCGACCCCGACCTGATCTATCCGGGCCAGATCTTCGTGCTGCCGACCGACGACGGCACGGCCGCCGCGCGCCAGGGCGGCAAGCGCGGCTGAGGCGCGCCAGGGCGGCAAGCGCGGCTGAGGTGCTGCCAGGCCGGCCGATCGTCGCGCAGGCCGGCCCCGCGGCCCGGGCCGGTAGCTCCGGCGGCGCGCGGCGCCTATATGCCCTGCACGCACAACGCCCGGACCTCATCCCAATGACATCCGATCCCGCGCCCGCCGCGCGCGGCACCGCCGCGCCGCCGGAACGCCCCGGCCTGATCGCCACCTATCGCCGGCTCTGGCCCTATCTCTGGCCCCATGGGCGGCCGGACCTGCAGAGGCGCATCTTCCTCGCCTTCGGCCTGCTGCTCGTCGCCAAGTTCGCCACCATGGTGACGCCCTTCACCTTCAAGTGGGCGACCGATGCTCTCGTGGCGATGACGGGGGACAAGCCCGGCGAGGCCCTGCCTACGGGCCTGCTGGCCGCGCCGATGCTGCTGATCGGCCTCTACGGCCTGTCGCGGGTGGCGATGGCGGGGCTGACGCAGGTCCGCGACGGGCTCTTCGCCAAGGTGGCGATGCACGCCGTGCGCCGGCTCGCCCTGCAGACCTTCGAGCACATGCATCGCCTGTCCCTGCGCTTCCACCTGGAGCGCAAGACCGGAGGCCTGACCCGCGTGCTCGAGCGGGGGCGGGGCGGCATCGAGGAATTGTCGCGCCTGATGGTGCTGACGCTCGTGCCGACCATCGTCGAGTTCGTGCTGGTTCTCGGCGTCCTCGCCTACGAGTTCGACTGGCTCTACTCGTTCGTCGTCCTTCTGATGGTCGCGGCCTACCTCGCCTTCACCTACAAGGCGACGGAGTGGCGGATCGAGATCCGCCGCCGGATGAACAATTCCGACACCGAGGCCAACACCAAGGCGGTCGATTCGCTCCTCAACTACGAGACCGTGAAGTATTTCGGCGCCGAAGCCCGGGAGACCGGGCGCTACGACGCCTCGATGGCGAAGTACGAGCGCGCCTCGACGCAGACCTACGTGTCGCTGGCGGTGCTGAACGCCGGGCAGGCCGTGATCTTCACGATCGGCATGACGATCGTGATGTGGCTGGCCGCCCGCGACATCTCGGCGGGCCGCACCACCATCGGCGGCTTCGTGCTCGTCAACACGATGCTGGTCCAGCTCTCGATGCCGCTCAACTTCATGGGCATGATCTACCGGGAGATCAAACAGGCGCTGATCGACATCGACGACATGTTCGCGATCCTCCACCGCAACCCGGAGATCGCCGACCGGCCGAACGCGCCGCCGCTCCGGATCGAGGCCGCCTCCGTCCGATTCGAGGATGTCCGCTTCGCCTACAATCCGGACCGCCCGATCCTGCGCGGCATCTCCTTCGAGGTGCCGCCCGGCAAGACGGTGGCGATCGTCGGCCCCTCGGGCGCCGGCAAGTCGACCCTCTCGCGGCTCCTGTTCCGATTCTACGAGCCGCAGCGCGGCCGCATCCTGATCGACGGGCAGGACATCGCGGGCGTGCGCCAGGACAGCCTGCGCGCCGCCATTGGCATGGTCCCGCAGGACACGGTGCTGTTCAACGACACGATCGGCTACAACATCCGCTACGGCCGCTGGGACGCGAGCGCCGACGCGGTGCGGGAGGCCGCCCGCCTCGCGCAGATCGACGGCTTCGTCTCGGGCCTGCCGGAGGGCTACGACACGCCGGTCGGCGAGCGCGGCCTGAAATTGTCCGGCGGAGAGAAGCAGCGCGTCGCGATCGCGCGCACGATCCTCAAGGCGCCGCCGATCCTCGTCCTCGACGAGGCCACCTCGGCCCTCGATTCGTTCACCGAGCGCGAGATCCAGGACGCGCTCGACCGCGTCTCGCGGGGACGCACCACCCTCGTCATCGCCCATCGCCTCTCGACGGTGGTGAATGCCGACGAGATCATCGTGCTCGACCGCGGCATCATCGTGGAGCGGGGCGACCACGCGGGCCTTCTCGCCGAGGGCGGCGTCTACGCGGCCCTGTGGAATCGCCAGCGCGAGGCCGATGCGGCGCGCGAGGCCCTCAAGCGCGCCGAGGACGAGGAGGCTCCCCCCGCGCGCGCTCCGAGTCCCGCCGCGCCCGAGTCCGTCCCCGCGGAGTAGCCGGCGCGGCGGTTGACGGGAGCCTCTAGGACTGCCATCCGCCCGGCCGGAGCGCGCGGTCCATACCGCCGACCGCAAGGAGTGCCAGAACCTCCATGACCGATCTCTTCGAGACGATCCGCCGCGTCCTCGTGCCGATCCACAAGGAGGGCTATCCCTTCATCCTGATCGGCATCGTGCTCACCGTGCTGGCCGGCTACTTCTCGCAGTTCTTCGGCTGGGTCTTCCTGATCCTCACGCTCTGGGTCTGCTACTTCTTCCGCGATCCCGAGCGCGTGACCCCGATCGCCGAGGGCCTCGTGGTCTCGCCGGCGGACGGGCGCGTGAACCTCATCACGACGGTCCTGCCGCCCCCGGAGCTCGACTTGCCGCCGGTGCCGATGACCCGGGTGTCGGTCTTCATGAACGTGTTCGACTGCCACGTGAACCGCGTGCCGGTGACGGGCCGGATCGGCCAGATCCACTACACGCCGGGCCTGTTCCTCAATGCCGAGCTCGACAAGGCGAGCGAGGACAACGAGCGCAACGGCCTCGTGATGGAGACCCTGCACCGGGGCGAGACCCTGCGCATCGGCGTCGTCCAGATCGCAGGCCTCGTGGCGCGCCGCATCGTCGGCTTCGTGAGCGCCGGCGACGCGCTCCAGGTCGGCGAGCGCTTCGGCCTGATCCGCTTCGGATCGCGCGTCGACGTCTACCTGCCCGCCGGCACCCGCGTCCTCGTCGGGCTCGGCCAGAAGGCGGTTGCCGGCGAGACGGTGCTCGCCGACCTGTCGGGCGGGCCGGACCGGCAGTTCCGGCGGATCTGAGGAGGGCGGCGCGCCATGGACGATCTCTTCCCGCCCTTCGAGCCGGATCCGAACGAGCCGAAGCCGCGCCGCTTCAAGCCGGTTCCGTTCCGGATGATCGCGCCGAACATGATCACCCTGATGGCGCTCTGCCTCGGGCTGACGGCGATCCGGCTCGCCTTCGAGGGCAAGTTCGAGCCGGCGGTCATCGCCGTCGTGGTGGCGGCCTTCCTGGACGGGGTCGACGGGCGCGTGGCGCGGCTCCTCAAGGGCACCTCGCGCTTCGGCGCGGAGCTCGATTCGCTGGCCGACTTCGTGAATTTCGGCTGCGCCCCGGCGCTCATCCTCTACGGCTTCGCGCTGTTCCACCTGCGGTCGGTGGGCTGGATCGTGGCGCTGATCTTCGCCATCGCGATGGGCCTGCGGCTCGCCCGCTTCAACGCGATGCTGGACGACCCGAACCGCCCCGAGTGGAAGAAGGACTACTTCGTCGGCATGCCGGCGCCGGCCGGCGCCATGACGGCGATGCTGCCGCTCTATCTCCACTTCCTCGGCCTCTCCTTCGAGAAATGGGCCGCGCCGGCGGTGCTGGTCTACGTGCTCTGCATCGCGCTCCTCGTCGTCTCGACGGTGCCGACCTTCTCGGGCAAGACCATGGGCAAGCGGGTGCCGCGCGGCTGGGTCCTGCCGATCTTCCTGGCGGGCGTCGCGGCCTTCGGCCTCCTCATCAGCTTCCCGTTCGAGGCGATGGTGGCGATCAGCATCGCCTATCTGGCGGTGATCCCCGTCGGCGCCGCGCAGTACCGGCGCCGCGCCAGGCTCGACCTGCCGGGCCGGCCGGAGCCTTCGGAGAGCCAGGCGTCGTCCGCGAGCGGACCGTGAAGCCGGCGCGGCCGCGCCGCGATCGCGGCGTGGAAACCGATCGCGCCCGCCTGTCGCGGCGCGGAGCGCTCGCCTAAGCTTTCCCCGGCCGGATCCTGCCGGCCGGATCATGCGGGGGGAGGGCGATGCTCGAGGAGTTCAAGAGGTTCGCGCTGCGGGGCAACGTGGTCGATCTGGCCGTCGGCGTCATCATCGGCGCCGCCTTCGGCGCCATCGTGACGTCCGCGGTGCAGGACGTCTTCATGCCGATCATCGGCGCCGTCACGGGCGGGCTCGACTTCTCGAACTACTACGTCCCGCTCTCGTCGAAGGTGCAGCCGGGCCTCGCCTACGCGGAGGCGAGGAAGCAGGGTGCCGTGCTCGGCTACGGGCAGTTCATCACGGTGGCGCTCAACTTCATGATCGTCGCCTTCGTGCTGTTCATGGTGATCCGGGCCATGAACCGGCTGGTCTCGCGCGAGGAGAAGAAGCCGGAGGCGGTGGCCGAGGTGCCGGCCGACGTGAGGATCCTCGGCGAGATCCGCGACATCCTGGCGACGCGCCCGCGGGCGTGAGGGACGGAGGTCAGCCGCGCGAAGCCTTGTCGTCGGGCTGCACGCCGAAGGCGTCGAGGATCCGGTCGAGCGCGCTCTCGACCGCGACCGTGCCCTCCTCGTGGGTCTTCAGGCGGGTTTCCAGGCGCTTGATCTGGGGCTCGAAAGCCTCCGGCACGGACTCGTCTCCGAGATATCGCGGCTTCCCGTCGACGTGGTAGACGGTGCGGAGCTGCTGGCCGAGATGGTCCCGCACGGGCTCCGGCAGCGTCGCGTTCGGCTGGTTCTGGTCGTCGCTCATCGGCAGGGTCTCCGATCCTTGAGCGCTACAACGCGCGTCGCGCTTGACTGTTGCGCCGCTCGCGCCACGGTTTCGCCGCAAAGTCGCCCAGGTCTCGCCAAAAGGAAAGGCCCCGGCGCTGAAGCGCCGGGGCCTTCCCGGAGTCCTCCGCCGCGAGGCGGCGCGCGGCCGCCTAGTCGATCACCTCGACGATGCGGTGGCTGCGGTCGACCAGCACGGGCCGGTCGTTCACGACGGTGTAGCGGTAGCCGGGCTGGATCCGGTAATCGTCCGGCACCTCGTAGTAGCTCACGCCCGAGGAGGGCAGCACGCTGCCGACGGCGACGCGCCCATCGTAGTCGTACGAGCGGACGTGGCGGCCGGTGACGTAGCTGCGGAAGCGCGGCCGGTCGTCGACGCCCAGGATGCCGCCGACCGTGCCGGTCGCCGCGCCCACCGCGCCGCCGACGATCGCGCCGACCGGGCCGGCCGCGTCCGCGCCGTCGCGCGCGCCCTGCTCGGCACCGCGGACGAGGCCCTGGGCCTGGGCCGCCATCGGGAGGGCGAGAGCGATCGCGGAAGCCGCGAGAAGGGTCTTCACGTTCATGCAGAAATCTCCGTTTCCAACGGTCCGCCGCGCCGAAGCACGGTGGAGCTTGGGCCGATAACGCACGACTTCCGGATTCGGATGCGCAAAAACCTCAGGTGATTGATCTTTGTTCAGTTGGCGGAGAATGAGGCAGAACGGCCTCGCCCCGGCGGACGCCGACACGAACGGAGCGGTGCACCCCGCGGCAATCCCGCTCAGGCTTCCTTCGGCATCGCCGACTGGATGAACCGGTCGGAGCCGAGATCCTCCTCGTCGTAGCCGAGGAGTTCGGCGAGGCGGCCGCGGGCGCGGCTGACGCGGCTCTTCACGGTGCCGACCTTGCAGCCCATGATCGTCGCCGCCTCCTCGTAGGAGACGCCCTCGGCGCCGACGAGCACCAGCGCCTCGCGCTGGTCGGGCGGCAGCTTGGCGAGCGCGCTCTGCAGATCCTCGACGTCGAGGCGGTCGCCCTGATGCGGCGCCGTAGCGAGGCGGGCGGCGTAGGAGCCGTCCTGGTCCTCGACCTCGCGGACGCGCTTGCGGTGATCCGAGTAGAAGATGTTGCGCAGGATCGTGAACAGCCACGCATTGAGGTTCGTGCCCGGCTGGAAGCGGGCGCGGTGCTGCCAGCCCTTCAGGAGTGTGTCCTGAACGAGGTCGTCCGAGCGGGCCGGGTTCGACGTCAGGGACAGCGCGAAGGCGCGCAGGGAGGGTACGGCGGCCAGCAGCCCGTTGCGGAATTCCGGCTCGATCGCCTCGCCGCGGGCGCGCAGGGCCGCCTCGAGCTTCTCGATCAGCTCCGCGAAGCGGCTCGGCAGCTCGGCCTGTCCGATCATCTCGTAGGCGCTGCGGAGGTGATCGCCGAGATGTGAGCGGATGCTCGGCGGCAGGCTCGGGCGGCCATCCGTGTCCTGATCCGGGCGGTGATCAGGGGCGGTCTGAGTCTCGTCGCTTCTCATGGCTCGTCTTGTTGTTGATGGTCGGCGCGGGCCGGCGGTCCGTTTCCGGCGAGCGCGTGGAGTTCAGGGCTTTGTAGCGCATCGCGTCCCGGCGCGCATCCTTCGGGAGGTCGTCGGGGCCGGCCGCCGGCCGGGGATCAACAGGCGCGGGGGGCGCCGACGGGGGCCGCGACCGTACGGGCCGGCCCGCTGCCGGGCTTGAGGAGGCGTATGCCGCCGTCGCGCAGCACCAGAACGTCGCCGCGCGCCACGTCGGTCCATTGCTCGTCGCGGGTGAGCGCCTGCGTCGCGATGACGGTCACGATGTCGCGCTCGGTCGTCTCCTGGGCGAAGTCGACCCGCCAATCCTCGTCGATGAGCGTCGCGGTGCCGAACGGCGCGCAGCGCGTGAGATAGCACAGCCGCTTGCCGCAATGGGCGTAGAGGGTGCGGCTGTCGGACAGGAGCATGTTGAACACGCCGAGCCCGTTCAGCTCGGCCGAGAGGTCGGCCACCGCCCGGTCGAGCGCCGCGGGCCGCGGCAGTTTCGTCCAGCGGGCCTGGAGCCGCCCCATCAACCAGCAGAAGGCGTGCTCGCTGTCGGTGGAGCCGACCGGCTGGAAACCCGAGAGCGGCAGCTTCTTCACGCCTTTGAGCTGCCCGTTATGCGCGAAGGTCCAGCGGCGGCCCCACAATTCGCGGGTGAAGGGATGGGTGTTCTCGAGCGAGACGCGTCCGCGATTGGCCTTGCGCACATGCGCGATCACGATCCGGCTCTTGATGGGGTAGTTGCGCAGCAGCTTGGCCAGTTCCGAGCGCGCGCTCGGCTCCGGATCGTGAAAGCTGCGGCAGCCCCGGCCCTCGTAGAAGGTGATGCCCCAGCCATCCACGTGCGGCCCGGTCTCGCCGCCCCGCCGCGCGAGCGCCGCGAAGGAGAAACGGATGTCGGTGGGTACGTTCGCGCTCATGCCGAGCAATTCGCACATGGGTTCTCGTTGGGGCCCCGGTTCGCGCCGCTGCATCCGCGCAGCCTGGGCGAGCTTTAGAAGCCTTGGCGGTGCGGAACAATGGCCGGGCCGGCGCTCAGCGGCCGAGATAGTCGGTCAGCGTCATGCCGAACAGGATCGCCACCCAGAAGAAGCCCAGGCAGGCGAAGAGCCGGATCAGCGGCGGCTCGCGGCGCACTTCCATCGAGACCAGCAGGATGATCGCCACCATGGCGGTGACGACGAGGAGCTCGACGATCCAGACATGGCGGAAGGGCAGGGTGGCCCCGAGCGTCACGTTGACGGCGAGCAGAGCCAGGAGCGCCGCGAAGGTGATGAGCGGCGTGCGCAGGCGGCGCCGGAGGAGGGCACGGTCGTCGGCGGAGAGGGACGCGAGGGGCGAGCGCATGCCGTCCTACCGGTTGACCACGTAGAGGATCGGGAAGGCCAGGATCCAGATCAGGTCGATGAAGTGCCAGTAGAGGCCGTAGACCTCGATCCAGTTCTGGTGTCGTCCGAGAAAGCCGGGCTTCGTGGCCATCCAGGTCATGCCGAGCAGGATCGAGATGCCGGTGAACAGGTGCAGCGCGTGGAGCGAAGTCGCCACGTAGTAGAGGTTCACGAACAGGCGCGCGGCGGGGGTCTCGGTGAGCTCGAACGGGCGGCGGGCGAGGAAGGGCATCATGTGCTCCTCGAAATCGGCGTAGTACTCGTAGCCCTTCAGCACGAGGAACAGGCTGCCGAGCGCGGCGGTCGCGAGCATCGCCCGCACCATCGCGCGCTGCCAACCCATGCGGGAGAACTCGATCGCCGCCGACATGGTGAGGCTCGAGCCAATCAGCACCACGGTGTTGACCGCGCCGATCCAGAACTTGAGGTGCCGAGCGGCGGCGTGCACCGCCTCGGGGTGCTGGAGGCGCAGGATCAGGGCCACGAGGAACAGGCCGGAGAACAGGAGCAGTTCCGTGACGAGCCAGGCCCAGATGCCGAGGGTCGCGGCGTGGCGCTGCTGCTCGACGCTCGCGAAATGCTCGACGCGCTCGACGCCGACAGGCTGCGGTTCCGCCGTGAGGCTCACGCGTGATGGCTCCCGGTCTCGCGTTCCTGGATGGGATAATCGTACGGCACGCGCGGCACGGCGGGCTGGCCGATGAAGTTGTGGGTGGGCGGCGGCGAGCTCGTCTCCCACTCGAGCCCCTTGGCATCCCAGGGGTTCGCGGGCGCGCGCCGCCCGAACCACAGGGAATAGACGAGGTAGAGCATCGGGAAGATGTAGCCCGCCGCCAGGATCGTGGCGCCCGCGGAGGAGAGCACGTTGAGGAGCTGGAACTCGGGCGGATAGGTCGCGTAGCGCCGCGGCATCCCGAGATAGCCGAGGATGAATTGCGGGAAGAAGGTGACGTTGAAGCCGATGAAGATGAACAGCGCCGAGATCCGCCCCCAGGCCTCGTTGTACATCCGCCCCGTGAATTTCGGCCACCAGAAGTGCAGGCCGCCGAGGAACGCCAGCACCGTGCCACCGACCATGATGTAGTGGAAATGCGCCACCACGAAGTAGGTGGCGTGGATGTGCTGATTGATGGCGAGCGTCGCGAGGTAGAGCCCGGTGAGGCCGCCGAGCACGAACAGGCCGATATAGCCCATCGCGTAGAGCATCGGCGTGTCGAGCCGGACGGCGCCCTTATGGATCGTGGCGGTCCAGTTGTAGACCTTCACGGCCGAGGGCACGGCCACCGCGAAGGAGAGCACCGAGAAGGCGAGCGAGGCGAGCTCGCTCTGACCGTTCACGAACATGTGGTGCCCCCAGACGAAGAAGGTGACCGAGGCGAGCCCGATCGACGCGTAGGCGACGAAGCGGTAGCCGAAGAGCTTCTTCTGGGCGAAGGCCGGTACGATCTCGGAGATCACCCCCATCCCGGGCAGCACCATGATGTAGACGGCCGGATGCGAGTAGAACCAGAACAGGTGCTGGAACAGCACTGGGTCGCCGCCATAGGCCGGATCGAACACCCCGATGTGGAAGGCCCGCTCCATGATGAGCAGGATCAGGGCCGTGGTGATGACGGGCGTGGCGAGCAGGAAGATCAGGCTCGTCGCGTAGTGCGCCCAGACGAAGATCGGCAGCTTGAACCACGTCATGCCGGGAGCCCGCATGGTGTGGATGGTCACCACGAAGTTGAGCCCAGTGAGGATCGAGGAGAAGCCGACGATCGTGACGCCGATCAGCGCGGGCAGAACCCAGGTGTTCGAGAAGGCGGTGGAGAGGGGCACGTAGAAGGTCCAGCCCGTGTCGACGCCGCCGAGCACGACCGACACCATGGTGAAGAGCGCGCCGCCGATGAAGATGTACCAGCTCGTCAGGTTGAGCTTGGGGAAGGCGAGGTCCTTCGCCCCGATCATCAGCGGGATCAGGAAGTTACCGAAGGTCGCGGGGATCGACGGGATCAGGAAGAACCACACCATCACGACGCCGTGGATGGTGAAGGCCTTGTTGTAGGTGTCGTTCGTCATGATCGCGCCGTTCGGCACGACGAGGGCGAGGCGTACCACGCCCGCGGCCACCGCCCCGACGATGAAGAAGGCCGTGATCGAGGCGAGATAGAGGATCGCGATCCGCTTGTGGTCGGTGGCGAGGAACCACGAGCGGAGCGTCGATTCCGCGTGGAGATAGTCGGCCGGCCGGTCGAGGGTCGGCTCCGGGACGTGCGGCTCGCGCTGGGCGAGGCCGGTATCGATCGCGCTCGTGCCGCTCATCGCGTCGCCTCCCCGTCGGCAGTCCGGTCGTAGGCCTTGAGGTAGTCGATCAGCCGGCCGAGATCGTCGGCCGGGATCACGCCGGCGAAGCTCGGCATGATGGGTTTATAGCCCTCGGCCAGCCGGTTGGCGTTCGGGTTCAGGATCTTGTCGCGGAGATAGCCGTCGTCGGCCGTGACCGTGCGGCCGTCGGCGAGCTTCACCTGAGTGCCGTAGAGACCGGCGAGCTTCGGCGCCTTCACGTGGACCCCGGCATCGTGGCAGGCGGGGCAGCCATAGGCGTTGTAGATGGCTCGCCCCGCCGCCACCGCCGAGATCTGCGCGCCCGCATGCGTGAGCCAGTCCTGGTACTCGCCCAGCGTCATCAGGGTGAGGTTGCCGTCCATGACCGAGTGGTCGGTGCCGCAATATTCCGAGCAGTAGAGGCGGTAGGTTCCCGTCCGGTCGGCCTTGAACCAGAGCTCGGTGTAGCGGTCGGGCAGGGCCGCGACCTGCATGCGCAGGGCCGGAAGGTAGAGGGCGTGCACCACGTCCTGGCTGATGATGCGGAGCTTGATCGGCTGGCCGGTCGGCAGGTGCAGGTCGTTGATCTCGGACTGGCCGGTCGGATGCTGGAACTTCCACATCCATTGCCGGCCGATCGCCTCGACCACCATGGCATCCGGCGGCGGGTTCTTCGAGTCGACGAAGAGGCGCGCCCCCCAGGCGAAGAAGATCAGCGTCAGCAGGAAGGGGATCAGCATCCAGCTGATCTCGATGAGGTTCGAGCGGACATTGCCGGTGTCGCGGTTCGCCTCGACCCCCTCCCGGTAGCGGATGGCGAAATACGTGATGGCAAGGAAGACCGGCACGGTGAGGAGGAGCGTGAGCACCGTGAAGGCGAGGATCAGGTAATCGGCCTGGACCGCGTGCGCGGAGGCGGAGGCCGGCCAGAGATCGAGGGGAGATTGCTTCGGCGACATCGGGTCAGGGATCCAGCGGGCGGCCGACCGTCAGCGTCATGGCGCGCTCGATCGGGATGCGGGCGCGCTGCCGGCTCGGGTCGGTGAAGCCGTACGCGTCGAGCCGCCTGGATTGCGCCGCGCGCTGCCGGTCGATGTCGGCGTAGGGATTCGCCTGGAGGTTCGGCGCGGGCGGGTTCACCCGCACGGTCTGCTGGGGCGTCAGCGCGGGCAGAGCCCGGCGCTGGCTGGCCGTGAGGCTCGTCATCAGCCAGACCATGATCGCCACCGCGACCAGGGCGGCGGCGGCGAGCCCGGCCATCACGCAAGCGGTCTTGGCGACGTCGACGTCCTGCGTCTCGAAGCCGGGTCCGGCCTCGCTCGCCTCGGGCGGGGGGCTCGTCCGGACGGGCAGCACGCCGCTGCGGCGCAGCAGCAGCCCGGCGAGGATTGCCGGGATCAGCTTGAGGGCGGAGCGGCTGTTGCCCTCGCTCATGTCGGGGCGCTCACGGCATCGACCTCGCGGCCGGCCGCTGCCGCCCGCGGCATCAGGCGGGCCGAGATGGGCAAGAGCGCGGCGCTCAGGCAGCCGATCGCCAGGAGGGCGAGCACGTCGGTCCAGGCGATGCCGAAACGGTCGCGGGCCGCGGGGGTGACGAACCAGAACATCTCGGCGCCGTGCAGCGCCACGGCGGCGCCCGCGACGAGCCTGACCGAGCCGCCGGGACGCAGCGTCAGCAGCGCCGCGCCGACCGCGACGAGGCCGCCGAGCACGCTCAGGGCACGCCCGAACAGGCCGCCGCGCGCGAAGTACCAGAGCACCTCGTCGGGAAGATTGGCCGACCAGACGATGAAGACCTGCAGGAAGTGCAGGAACGCCCATGCCGCGGTGAGGACGGCGAGCATCGTCAGGGACGCGTCGCCGTCGCCGACGGCCTCGCCGCGGGCGGGAGAGAGCAGGATCGCGGCGGCGAGCGCCAGGCCGCTCCAGGCGCTCATCAGGAGGAGGCCCGCGAGGCTCGATCCGAGCCGATGGTCGAGGGACATGACGAGGTCCTGCGCCGCGAGCGTTCCGACGATGGCGTGGAGGAAACAACCGAGGATCGCCGTCCGGTCGTCGGTCCCGGCTTGCGCGACGAGGCGGAGCGCGAGCCAGAACCACGCGGCGCCGTAGGCGATGAGCCGGGCGACGAAGAAGACCGGGGTGAACCAGGCCTTGCCGAGGGGCGTGGCCGGCTGCGCGCCCTGCGCCCACGGATAGAGGGTCCAGACGGAGGCGAGCAGCGGCAGCGCGAGGAGGAGGGCGACAGGCATCAGCGACAGGAGACGCCGCAGGCCAGCGAGCAGGAAGGGGCAGCGTCCGCCACCGAAACGCTGCAGCAGGACCACGAGGGGCAGGGCGCCGACCGGGAGCGCGAGCAGCACCAGCCAGGCGGCGAGATAGGACGTCATCGCCGCCCGCCAGCCGAGCGCGAGGCCGGAGAGCAGGAGGAGGCCGACGCCGGCGCCGGCGGCGAGGAGGGCGCGGCGGCCCTCGCCTCGGACGGGCCCGGCGCTCATCGCACCGCCTCGAGCTTGGCCCGGTCGGGCTCGGGCAGGCTCGCGACCTCGGCGTTCTGGCTGAGCTGGAGCGCGCGGATATAGGCGACGATGGCCCAGCGGTCGGCGGAGGGAATCATCTGGGCCATGCCGAACATGGTCTTGTGGCCCTCAGCGATCGCGCGCTCGATCTCGGCCGCCCTGACAGCGCGCATCCGGTCCGAGGTCAGCACGGTCGCGGCCGGGAAGCCCCGCTCGACGATCATGCCCCTGCCGTTCCCGGTGCGGCCGTGGCAGGGCGCGCAGAAGATGTCGTAGCGCTCCTGGCCGCGCTCGAGCATCGCCTCGGTGACGGTTGCGGGCTGCAGCACCGGTCTGGCGGGGTCGACCCGCGGCACGGTGCCGGGCACCGGCTGGCGCATCGTCATGTCGCGGCCGAAGAACTCGTTCCTGTCCCAGGTGTCGGCGCGGTCCTGCTCGGTCATGTTCGCCTCGCCGCAGGCGCCGAGGCTCAGGAAGCCGATCAGAGCGAGGGTCCGCGCGGCGATCATCGGCCGATCCGCCGGATGGCGAGGGGGCGTCCCGCATCGGCGGGCAGGCTCGCGAGGATCTCCTCGATCTGGTCGGCATCGAAGCGGTCGCCCCGCGCCTCGACCGACAGGAAGAAGCGGTCCTGCGTCGCACGGGTGAAGCCGGGGATGTTGAAGGCCGGGTGATTGAGCCGCGGCAGGCGGTTGAGCACGAGGAGGGCGAGGTGAACGGCCAGCGTCCCGCTCATCATCGCGACGGACACGCTCGGCACGGCGAAGGAGGGCCAGGAAAAGCGCGGCCGCCCGCCGATCAGGAACGCATAGTCGTAGGCCGTGGCGTAGATGCATAGGGCGATGAAGCCGGCACCGCCCAGGGCCGCGCCGAGAATCGCGTAGGGGCGGATCATCCGGTCGCGGATGCGCAGCGGTTTCAGCACGCCCGGGATCGGCACCGGCGCATGCGCATCGATATGGACATGCTCGGATTGCAGCCCGCCGACGGCGCGCGCCGCCGCCGCGAGAGCCTCCTCCGAGCCGAACTCGGCGCTGATACCCCAGAACGGGGCGTCGCGCGGATCTTCGTCGGGCGCGGCCGCGTGCCTGTCGGCCGGGGATTCCGCCGCTCCGGAGGCCCGCGCGAGGGCGAGGCGGCGCGTTTCCGTGATCGAGACCAGCGGCAAGTAGCGCAGCGCCAAGAGGAACAGCGTCAGGAACAGGCCGATCGAGCCGACGAAGGTCGCGACGCCCCAGAGGCTCACCGCGTAGGGCAGGCGCGAGGAGGGCAGGAAGTCCTGCTGCAGCGTGACGACCAGAACCATGAAATGGTCGGCATAGGCACCGACCGCCGTGAGGATCCCCACGCCCGCGATGATGAGCGGCGAGCGCCGCGCGGCGGCGAGCCAGAAGACCTGGACCGGCAGCAGCAGGCAGGCGACGATCGCCCAGAAGGCCCAGGCATGGGCGCCGGTCACCCGGCGGACCAGGGCGGCCCGCTCGTAGGCGTCGCCGTGCAGCGCGGTCGAGAAGAACTCGGCGGCGTAGCAGTAGAGGCTCGCGAGCCCGAGGCAGAGAAGCAGCCGGGCCAGAATCGCGAGGTGGCGCGCGGTGATGAGCGCGCCGAGCCCGTAGACCGAGCGGATCAGGACCGTCAGCGCCGCCGTCAGGCCGACGCCGGAGAGCACCGCGTTCACCAGGAAGGTGACCGGCATGATGGTGTCATGCCAGCCCGGCATCACCGAGCCCGCCAGCATCACCGAGGCGCCCGTCTGCAGGGAGACCACGAGCAGCAGGCCGAGAAGCCCGATGGTGCGGTAGGCCTGCGCCCAGAGCTGCCAATGGGCAGCCGAGCCGCGCCATCCCGCCGCCAGGATGCCGTAGAGCTGCGCCTTCAGGAGCGCGAGCCGCCGGCCCCGGCCCCGCTCCGTCTCGAGCGCGAGCGCCGCCTCGTAGGCGCGGTCGCGCAGGGCCGCGAGGTCGGGCAGGAGGCCGATGTACCAGAAGCTCACGCAGACGACGAGGAACGACACGATGTCGACCGCGTCCCAGACGAGCGGCGAGCGGAATTGCGGCCACAGCGCCAGCGTGTTCGGGTAGGGCAGGTTCCAGTAGAAGAACCACGGCCGCCCGAGATGCAGGATCGGGTAGAGCCCCGCCGCCACGGTGCAGAGGAGGGCGCTCGTCTCGGCGACGCGGTTGACGGCGCTGCGCCACTCGGCGCCGATGAGGAGCAGCGCCGCCGAGACCAGGAGGCTGCCCGAGGCGATGCCGATCCACCAATCGTAGGAGGCGATGTCGAGCGCCCAGACGACGGCGTTGTTGTTGCCCCAGATTCCGACCCCGTTGATGAGGAGCCAGCCGATCGCCGCCGCGAATAGGACGAGCAGCGAGAGCGCCCCGGCGAAGGCGATCCACCAGCGCCGGTTCATCGGGTGGCGCAGCGGGATGGCGGTCACCGCGCGGCCGATCCCGCCGAGGGTCTCCTCCGGAGCGATGAGGGCCGCGTCCGGCCCGCGGTCGAGGGTCGCGCCCGCCACGCCTCAACCTCCACCGTCGGCGGGCGCGAGGCTCGCGAGATAGGTGGTGCGGGGCCGCGTATTCAGCTCGCCGAGCAGCGCGTAGTGGCGCGGGTCCCTGCGGGCGGCGGAGACCTGGCTTCCCGCGTCCGAGAGGTCGCCGAAGACGATCGCCCGGGTCGGGCAGGCATTCTGGCAGGCGGTCTCGACCGCGCCGTCGGGGATCGGCGCGTGCGCGTCCTTGGCGGACTCGATCCGGGCCGCCACGATGCGCTGCACGCAATACGTGCATTTCTCCATGACGCCGCGGGCCCGCACCGTCACCTCTGGGTTGCGCTGCTGCTGCTCCACGGGCGCCATCTCGCCCGTATAGTCGAGGAAGTTGAAGCGCCGGACCTTGTAGGGGCAGTAGCTCTGGCAGGTGCGCGTCCCGACGCAGCGGTTATAGACCTGCAGGTTGAGGCCCTCGCTGTCGTGGAGCGTCGCCTCGACGGGGCAGCCGACCTCGCAGGGCGCCTGCTCGCAATGCATGCAGGGCACGGGCTGGAAATGCGTCCGCGGCTCGTCGAGGCCGCCCGCATAGTAGCGGTCGACCCGGATCCAGCCCATCCAGCGCCCGAGCGCCACCTCGTCCCGGCCGACCACCGGGATGTTGTTCTCGGCCTGGCAGGCCGTGACGCAGGCGTTGCAGCCGATGCAGGCGTCGAGGTCGATCACCATGCCCCAGGCGCGCTCGCGGCCCGGAGCGGCGGCCTCGGGCGCCCGGTAGAAGGAGGCGAGGCGGAGGCTGTCACTCTCGCCGACCGGCGCCGCGCCGAGGGGCTGGACCCGGACGAAGTCGTGGCCCTGCATCGTGCCGAGATCCTGCGTGGTCGCGGGCATGCGGCGGCGGCCGGTCTTCACGATCCTGGCCTCCGGCAGAACCGGGGCGCCGTCCGGGCGCAGGAGGTTGGCGGCGTAGCCGAGCCCGTTCGCGAGATGGTCTGGCACGTTGCGGCCGTAGCCGAGGGTTAGCGTGACGGTCGTCGCGGCCTGCCCCGGCACGATCCAGGCCGGTCCCTCGACGGCGCGTCCCTCCGCCTCCACGCGCACGATGTCGCCCGGCGCGATGCCGAGGCGCTCGGCCAGACGCGGGCTCAGCGACACGAGGTTCTCCCACACGACCTTGGTGAGGGGCTTGGGCAGTTCCTGCAGCCAGGCGAGATTTGCGACGCTGCCGTCCCAGATCGTCGGATCGGGCCTAAACACGACCTCGATCGCGTCGCCGCCGGGGGCGGGCGCGGTCGGCGCGGCGACGGACTGCGTGAGCGTGGCGCTCTCGACGGGGAGCGCCGTGTCGCGGAGGAAGCCGAGGCGCAGGGCCTCCTCGAAGCGGGCGTCGAAGGCGGCCTCGTCCTCGCTGGCCGCGCGCCAGTGGTCGCGGAGCAGCGCCCGGCCCACAGCGGGCTCGCCGCGGTCGAAGAGGGTCAGCATCTCGTGGGGGGAGAGGCCGCCATAGAGCGGCGCGACGGTCGGCTGGATCAGCCCGACCGTGCCGTCGAGCGCGCGGGCGTCGCCCCAGGATTCGAGGGGATGGGCGAGCGGCAGGTGCCAGTCCGCATAGGCCGCGGTCTCGTCGACGTAGAGGCCCGCGTGGATCTTGAGCGGCACCCGCTCCAGGCGCCCGGCGAAGTCGAGGGCGGCCGGCGCCTCGTAGACGGGGTTCGCCCCCAGGACCACGAGGACCTGCACCGCACCGCTCGCCATCGCCTCGGCAAGCGCCGCGACCGTCTCCGAACCGAGAAGCGGCACCGGCGCCGTGTGGACGAGGGTGGCACCCGTATTGCCGAGGGCCCCGTTCAGGCGGTGAACGAGGGCGTGTACCTCCGCGGGCTGCGCGAGGCCCGCCGTGACGATGCCGGCGCCGCGCGCCGCCTTCAGCGCCTCGAAGGCGCCCGTCAGCCATGCTCCGAGGGGACCATCCGCTTCCTGAGCCGAGCCGCCCTCGGTCAGGCTCAGGAGATCGCGGGCGAATTGCGCGACCTGACGGCTGCCCGCCGCGACCGCGTGGTCGGCCTTGGCGCTGGTCAGGCTCGGCGTCGGCGCCGCGGAGTGCATCGTCAGCAGGCTGCCGACCGCATGGGATGCGCGCCGGGCCTCGATCCACCGCCGCGACAGGCCGACCTGACCGGGTCCGGCATCGAGGAAATCGCCGTCGAGCGAGACGATCGCCCGCGCCCTGTCGAAGCGGAACTGCGTCTCGAGCGGGCGGCCATAGGCCTGGCGAGCGCCCTCGTACAGGCTCTCTCGGGAGACGCCCGCCGAGGCGAACCAGCGCAGGGCCGGATAGGCTTTCCGCATCCGCTCGAACTCGGCCGCCATCGACGGCGACGTGACCGCGCCGGTGAGGATCGCGACGCCCGCCCCGCCATTGTCCTGCCAGGTCGCCAGCGGCCCGGTCATCGCACCCCGGAAGGCGCTCCACGAACTCGGCCGGCCGAGATGCTGGACGGCCTGCGAGCGAAACGGGTCGTAGAGCCCGAGCACCGAGGCCTGCGCCATCACGTCGGTGCCGCCGCGCGTCCACGGATGCTCAGGGTTGCCCTCGATCTTGAGAGGCCGCCCGTTGCGGGTGGTGACGAAGACACCGTTGGCGAAGCCGTCGAACAGGGCGCAGGACGCGTAAGTCAGCGCTGCGCCCGGGACGATCCGCTCGGGCTGGTTGACGTAGGGCAGCTCGCGGCTCCGCCCGTCGAAGCCGTCGCAGGCCGAGAGGCCGGCGAGCGCGAAGGAGGCCGCCATGAGTTTGAGGAAGCCGCGCCGCTCGGGCGCCGCGGCGAGCCGGGCCGTGGCCGGGAACTCGGCCTCGAGATAGGCGCGGAATTCCGGCGTGTCGGCCGCCGCCTCGAGGCTGCGCCAGAAGGCCGGACCGTCGCCGCCGGCGAGGCGGGCGCGCAGGGCGCCGATATCGGATGCCCCGGCCATCAGCGGTGGCACACGGAGCATTCGGCGAGGCGCTCGCCACCCCGGATGTGGTTCTCAACCACGAGCTTCGGCCCGAGCGTCGCCTGATTCGGAGGCGGGCTCCAAGTCATGTTCCAGACCTGATCGGGGGACCGCACATACTTCTCGGGGTTGCGGTGGCAATCGAGGCAGAAGCGCATCTCGAAGGCGTTGGCCCGGTAGGTCATCTGCATGGCGGTGACGTCGCCGTGGCAGGTCGAGCAACCGATGCCCTTCGTCACGTGCACGGAATGGTTGTAATAGACGTATTGCGGCAGCCGGTTCAGGCGCACCCATTGCAGCGGCGTGTCCCGGGCGTAGCTCTCGCGCACGGGCTTCAGCATGTCGGCACCCGTCCAGATCTGCGAGTGGCAGGTCATGCAGGTATGGGTCGGCGGGATGCCGGCGGTGGCCTGCGTCTCGACCGTGGTGTGGCAGTACCGGCAATCCACGCCGAGCTCGCCCGCATGGTGCTTGTGGCTGAACGGGACGGGCTGGGCCGGGGCGATGCCGACGCCGGTGACGTAGTCGGAGCGCATGATTCCGGCCGCGACGACCGGAATGCCGGCGAGACAGGCGAGCGCGGTCAGGAGCGAGAGCCGGTAGATCGCGTCGGCGCCGGGCGAGAAGAGCTGCGCCATCAGCCGGCTCCCGCCGCTCGAAGGTGATCAGGTACGGAATTGCAGGACCGCAAGCCGGCTTCACCCAATCTGGACGCAGGAGCCGCGTCGCCGAAATCTATGCCCAAGCTGATCACGAGCGGTCGACATCATAAATCAATGCGACGTCGCCGACCCTCGCCGCGAACGGCCTGGGCACCGCGCGGCCCGGACGAGATAGCGCGCGGCGCGCCGGCAGCCACGGCCCGCGCGCTGATCACATCCGCGTCACCGAGGTGCGGCGGCGCGCTTTGCGCGGCCGGCCCGATCCTCTAAGCCCCGTGCCCATGCGGCAGCGCGAAGCTCGGCCGGGCGAAGGCCGCGGCGGCAGGGGCGATGATGGAACGTGACCCGATGCTCTTCGCCTGGCGCTCCGCACCGGGCCGGCACGCGGCCGCGATCGCGCTGGCGCTGGGCATCGGGGGGCCGCTCTGCTTCCTGGCGCTCCTTTGTCTGCGCGACCTCGTCGCGGTTCTCGCCCGGAGCGAGGCGGCGGCGCTGCCGTTCCTGCGCATCGTGCTGCCCCTGCCGGGCGAGCGGGCTGATCTCGTCGTGGCCTCGGGCTGGAGCCTCGCGCCGCTCACCCTGGAGCTCGCGGGATTCCTGGCGCTCGCGGGAATCGCGGTCGGTCTTGCAGGCCTCGGCTGGGCGGTGGCGAGCCTGTGCTTCTCCGCGCAGGCGCGCGCCGCCGCCGCGCTGCGGGAGATCGCCAGCGGCGCGATCCTGCGGGCGCCGCCGGGCGCCCGCGACGAGGTGCGGGGCCTCGCCCATCTCGTCGGGGACGCCCTCTCCCGCATCGACGGGCTGCTCTCGCTGGGCCTGCTCGTGCCCGCAATGGCACTCGGCGCGACGCTCCTCGCGCTCCTGATGGCGGCGCTCGCGGCGCCGCGCCTGGTTCCGGCAGCCACCGTCGGCCTCCTGGCGGCCGGCCTCGGCCGCGCCCTCATCCTGCGCCGAAGCCGCGACCGCACCGCCCTTCGGCGGCGCGAGAGCGCGAATGCGGAGCGCATCCTGGTCGATCTCGTCCGCCGCATGCCGGCCGTGCGCGTCCACGGCGCGGTAGCCCACGAGCGCGCGCGCCTGCGCGGCAAGGCGCTCGCCAGCCGCGGTGCCTTCGCGCGGGCGGAGAAGCGATTGGCCTACGCGCGGGCGCCCGCGCTGGCTCTCGCCGTGGTGCTGCCCGCGCTCGGCCTCGGCAGCGCGCTGTGGCGCGGCTCGCCCGACCCGTCCGCGGCGCCGGCCGTCGCCGTCACGCCCGGCGCCCTCGCGGCGGCCGTTGGCGCCTTCGCCATCGCGGCCCTGCTCATCGCGGTGAGCCTGCGCTTCTGGTTCATCCGCGAGGATGTGCGGCCGGTTTTCGGCGAGATCGCGCGGGTTCTGCGCGGGCTCGAGAGCCGTCGCCCGCGCAACGCGGCGCAGGACACCCCGATCCCGAGCGGCGGCGATCTCGTGGCGGACGGCGTCGGCGCCTACGATCCGGCGACCGGCGAGCGGCTGCTGGGCGTCGACCTGCAGGTCCCGATGCCCGGCCATCTCGCCGTGACGGGCGGGCGCGGCAGCGGCGCGCGGGTGCTCGCCGCGGTGCTGGCCGGACAGGTGGAGCCGACCGCCGGCGCCGTCACCTTCGCGGGACACGACCTGCGCTCCTTCGACCCGGCCGAGCGCGCCCGCCGCATCGCCTTCGCGGCCGGCGAGGCGATCCTGATGGAGGGGTCTCTGCGCCAGAACGTCCTCTACGGCTCGGATCCGGCGGCCTGCCCGGACGAGCCGGAACTCGTCGAGATCCTGCGCCTGACGGGACTCGACGCCGTCGTGTACGCGCGCGGCCTCGTCGGGCGGGTCAATCCGCGCACGGAGCCGGATCTCGCGCGCGCCATCGTCGCGGCCCGCCGCGCCGTGCGCGAGTCGCTCGACGCCGATCAGGCCGCACGCCTCGTCGAGCCCTTCGATCCGGCGCGCTACAACCATCAGGCGACGGTCGGCAAGAACATCCTGTTCGGCGAGCCCGTGGGGACCGCCTTCTCGGACGCCAACCTCGCCCGGCACCCGTATCTCCGCGCGGTGCTCGAGGCGGAGGACCTGACCCGTCCGCTCGCCGAGATCGGCCTCCAGGTGGCGCGCAGCACGGTCGAGATCTTCGCCGACCTGCCGAACGACCATCCGCTGTTCGACGCGTTCTCGCTCTTCCCGGCGGCGGACCGCGGCTATTTCGAGGACCTCGTGGCGCGCCAGACCGAGGCGAGCGGCTGGCGCCGCGGCCCGGCCGGGCAGCGCGACCGCGAGCGCCTGATCGGGCTGTCGCTGCGCTACAGCGAGAGCCGGCACCGGTTCGGGCTCATCGACGCGGCCTTCGAGGATCGTCTGGTGAGCGCCCGCCATTCCTTCTCGCGGATGCTGCCGCCGCATCTGCGCAGCAAGGTCGAGTTCTACGATCCGTCCCGCCTCAACGCGGCGGCGAGCCTGGAGGAGAACCTGCTGTTCGGGCGTATCGCCTACGGCGAGGCCGGCGCCGAGACGCGGGTGCGCGCCCTCGTGCGGCGGGTCCTGTCCGAGCAGGGGCTCGAGCAGTCCGTCTACAGGCTCGGCCTCGACAGCCGCGTTGAGCCCGGCTTGGCCGGCGGCGGCGCGAGCCTCGGCGACGGCGCGATCGGCCCACGCGAGCGCGTCGCGGTCGATCTCGCGCGATGCCTCGTGCGCCGCCCCGATATCCTCGTCGTCGCGATCCTTCTCGACGAGCGCAAGCCCGGCGATTTTCGTGAGCGGCTGGCCCGCCTGCGCGCGGCACGGGCGGGACGGGGTCTGATCGTCTGCCTGCCGGACGCGGCCGATCTTCGCGAGCTGCCGCCCTTCGACGCGGTGGCGGCGGTCGAGCGCAACACGGTGGTGCCGGCCCAGGCGGAGGCGGTGCCGGCCTGACGCCCGCGCCGGCCTCAACGCCGCCGCATTGGCGCGCCAGCGTCGCAGCGCGTCCGCATCTCGCGCGACTCCGGCGCAGCTGCTACAAGCTCGGCCGTCTCTCCGGGCTGCCCATGCATCTTCGCTTCTCGGCAATGCGATCGTGGCTCGCCGGCCTCGCGCTCGTTCTCGCGGCCGGCGCCGCGCAGGCACAGAACGCCAAGGCCGAGGCGCCGATTCCGCCCGCGACGCTCGCGCTGATGGCCGCCAAGGGCACCAGCGCCGCCGCGCCGGTCCTGTTCCGGGCCTACAAGAAGGAATCCGAGATCGAGGTCTGGAAGAAGGGGCCGGCCGGCCGCTTCGTCCTCGTGAAGTCCTTCCCGATCTGCCGCTGGTCGGGCCAGCTCGGGCCCAAGCGCAAGACGGGCGACCGGCAGACGCCGGAAGGGTTCTACACGGTGCCGAAGAGCCAGATGAACCCGAACTCGCGCTACTATCTCTCCTTCGACGTCGGCTACCCGAACGCCTACGACCGCGCCCACGGCGGCACCGGCTCGGCCGTGATGGTGCACGGAGTCTGCTCCTCGATGGGCTGCTTCGCCATGACGGACCAGACCGTGGCTGAGATCTACGCGATCGCCAGAGAGGCCTTCCGAGGCGGCCAGGCGGCCTTCCAGTTCCAATCCTACCCGTTCCGCATGAGTGCCGCGAACATGGCCCGGCACCGCACCGACCCGAACATCGCCTTCTGGCGCGAACTCAAGGAGGGCTCGGACCGCTTCGAGGCGACCGGGGAGGAGCTTCAGGTCGGCGTCACGGCCGGTCGATACGTGTTCGCGCCTTCGAAGGACCCGGCCAGGGAAACGGCGGTCGCGACGCGCCGCGCCGCCGAGGAGGCGCGCATCGCGGCGCTCGTCGAGGACGGGGCCGCGGCCGTGCGCACCACCTATTCGGACGGCGGCCAGAACGCGTTCTGGGCCGCGCTCATCACCAAGGGCGTGCCGGTCGGCGAGGTGAGCCGGCCCGAGGCGCTTGCCTACGCGGGCCAGGAGATCATCGTCATCCCGGCGCGCCGGCGCGCCCCGCCGGTACCGGAGGCGGTCTGGGCGGCCTGGATCGCGCCGGATACGGCCCTGTCTTTCGACCGCCGGGCCCGCGGCTTCGTGCCCGCCTACGCGCGCGCCCCGGACCCGTTCGAACCGCTCGTCGTCTCGTACGCGCAGACCCTCCCGACCCTCGTCGGAGTCGAGCTCGCGAGCCTCGTGCCGAGCCCGGAGGCGGGCGCCGCGAGTGCCCGCGACCACCTGGCGGCCCGCTGATCAAGCCCCGGAAAGCCATGCGGAAAAGCGCCGGAGACCCGTTCCGCAGTGTGCGGACACGCACATCAGGGCCGGTGGGTTCTCACCACCTCAATCTCCTATACAGAGCGCGAGCCGCTCCCGGCCTCTCGGCCGATCCGCGCGGACGCATTGACGACGGCGCGGCGACAGGTTCCTGATCGCTCGAGGTCAGGACGATTTGGTAAAACGAACCGGTATGATGACGTCGAAATGTCCGGCCCCGGACGGCGGCCTTGTCCTGCGTTTCTGGGGTGTCCGCGGGTCCACGCCCGTCAGCGGCCCCAGCTACGCCGAGTTCGGCGGCAGCACCCCCTGCCTCGAAGTTCGATGCGGCGAGCGCATGTTCCTGATCGATGCGGGCTCGGGCATCTACAATTGCGGCCAGCACCACCGCGATGCCCTGCCGAAGCAGGTCGACCTGCTGTTCAGCCATCTGCATCTCGACCACACCGGCGGCCTGCCCTTCTTCAAGCCCGCGGTGTTCGATGCCGAGCGCACCATCAACACCTATTGCGGCAATCTCGGCGGTGCGTCCGCCGAGGAGGCGCTCGGCCGGCTCTACGCGCCGCCGCTTTTTCCGGTCACGCTCGACGTCCTGCCCTGCACCTTGCGGCACCACGGCTTCAAGGCCGGCGAGCCGCTGATCTTCTCGGACGGGACCCGGGTCGACACGATCCTGCTGAACCATCCGCAGGGCTCGGTCGGCTATCGCTTCGAGCATGGCGGCAGGCGTCTCTGCGTGATCAGCGACATCGAGCACACCGATCCCTGGCCCGACCCGGCCCTGCGGGACTTCGTCGAGGGCGCGGACCTGATGGTCTACGACGGCATGTTCACGGATTGCGAGTATCCGACCTGCCGCGGCTGGGGCCACTCGACCTGGCAGAAGGGCGTCGAGCTCGCCCGGGCGGCGCGGGTGAAGGCGCTCGCCATCATCCACCTGCATCCCTGCCACTCGGACACGGCGCTGCGCAGCGTCGAGGCCGACATGCAGGCCGAGATGCCGACCGCCTTCATCGCCCGCGAGCGCCAGAGCGTGACCGTCGGCGCCCCGGCCGGCAGGCCGCGCAAGAGCGAGGGGCGCAAGGGCAATCCCCCGACGCGCGAAGCCGAAAACGCCGCCGACACCACCGCGCGCCGCGCCGCCGAGCCGCGCAAGCCCCCGGCGCTGGTGCGGATGGCCTGAGAGCTGCCCGCTGGAGCATGCTGCGGAAAAGCGGCAACGGCTTTTCGCAGTATGCTCTAACGGATTGAATCGATCATGTTTTCTGCGTTTTGACCGATTCGGCCGGAACGCAGCATGATCTAGGCCTCCCGCCCGATGCGGCTGTGGTGCCGGCTCCAGGCGAAGTAGATCACGAGGCCGATCGCCAGCCACACCACGAGGCGGATCCAGGTCTCGCCGTCGAGCGACACCATCATGGCGCCGCAGGACAGGATGCCGAGGATCGGCACCAGCGGCACCAGCGGCGTGCGGTAGGCCCGCTCAGCTGCGGGCTGGGTGCGCCGCAGGATGATGACCCCGAGGCAGACGAGCACGAAGGCCAGGAGCGTGCCGATGCTCGTCATGTGGCCGAGCTGGCTGATCGGCAGGAAACCCCCGAGCGCCCCGGTGAACACCATGAAGAACAGGTTCGAGCGGTAGGGCGTCTTCCAGGTCGGATGGATCCTGGAGAAGAGGGCCGGCAGCAGGCGGTCCTGCGACATGGTGTAGAAGACGCGGCTCTGGCCGAGCAGCAGAACCAGGATCACGGTCGAGAAGCCCGCGATGATGCCGAGCGTCACGAGCGAGGTCAGCCACGGGAACGGCGTCTGGGCGATCGCGGTGTTCACCGGCGCGGCGTCGCCCCGCATGGCGTCGTAGCGCACGAGGCCCGTGAGCACGCCCGCGAACAGGATGTAGATGACCGTGCAGATCGCGAGCGAGCCCAGGATCCCGATCATCATGTTGCGCTGGGGATTCTTGGCCTCCTGCGCGGCGGTCGAGACCGCGTCGAAGCCGATATAGGCGAAGAAGACCACGCCCGCGGCCCGCATGATGCCGCTCCATCCGTACTCGCCGAACGTGCCGGTATTCTCCGGGATGAACGGCACGTAGTTCTGCCGCTTCACGTAGAAGATGCCGACGCCGATCACCGCCGCAACCACCGCGAGCTTGATCGCCACCACGATGGCGTTGACGCGCGCCGATTCGCGGATGCCTATCATCAGGAGGGCCGAGGTGGCGCAGATGATGACGATGGCCGGCAGGTTGACGAGGCCGTGGCCCATGCTGCCGTCTGCGAGCTGATAGGTCTCGAAGGGCGAGTGCACGAGGCTTGCCGGAAGATCGATGCCGAACTCGTGAAGGAAGCGCGTGACGTATTTCGACCAGCTCACCGAGACCGTGGCGGCGCCGACCGCGTATTCGAGCACGAGGTCCCAGCCGATGATCCAGGCGACGAATTCGCCCATCGTGGCGTAGGTATAGGTGTAGGCCGAGCCGGCGACCGGGATCATGCCGGCGAGCTCGCTGTAGCACATGCCCGCGAAGGCGCAGCCGATGGCGGCGATCGCGAAGGAGATGACGACGGCTGGCCCCGCATGCTCGGCCGCCGCGATGCCGGTGAGTGAGAAGAGGCCCGCGCCGATCACCGCGCCGATGCCGAGCCCGATCAGGCTCCAGGGGCCGAGCGTGCGCTGGAGCGTATGCTCGCCGGCCTCCGCGTCGGCATTGAGCCGCTCGAGAGATTTCGTGCGCATCAACTCGCTCGCGACGCCGGCCGACATGCTTCCATCCCGTTCTGCGCGAGCAGGCGTCCCATACCCTTCAGGGCTGCCGCCGCCTCGGTCTTCCGACAAGCTAGTCGAAAGCCATCACGCGACCAGTCCGTGCAGGAAGCCGGCCAAGGATTTTTTTCAGCGCGGGCGCAGAGCGAGTGCGGCGGTGAGCGAATCCGCGGCGAGCCGATCGAGGATCGCCCGGGCCGCGCGCGTGATCTCGGGCCCGGCCTCCTCCGGCGTACCGGATCGGAAGGGCGGCCTCGGCGCGTATTCGGCGACGAGCTGGCCGGTGCGGGCATAGTCCGATCCGCACAGGCGCGCCGCGAGCGCCAGCCCGAGGTCGAGCCCGGCCGACACGCCGGCCGCGGTGACGCGATTGCGATCGAAAACGACCCGCTCGGCCACCGGCTCGGCCCCGAGAATCGGCAGCACGCGATCCCTCACGCACCAGTGCGAGGTGGCGCGATAGCCGTCGAGAAGCCCCGCCGCGCCGAGGATCAGCGACCCGGTGCAGACGCTCGCGATCCAGGCGGCGCGCTCGGCACGATCGCGCAGGAAGGCGATCACCTGCGCATCGCGCATCTGCGCCGGCGTGCCGTCACCGCCGGGGACGAACAGGACATCGAGGTCGCGCGGGCATTCCGCGAGGCTGATCGTCGCCAGGAGGCTGACGCCGGTGTCGCTCTCCACGGCGCCCGCCACCTTGGCGACGAGGTGGAGGTTCCCGGCGGACAGGCCGGCCAGGAGCGCCTGCGGGCCGACGACGTCGAGGGCCGTCATGCCGGGATAGAGCAGCATCGCGATGCGCGCCGGCCGCGGCGCGCCCGGCTCGGAAAGTGCCAGCGCCGGGCGGATCGCTCCCAGGCCGAGGGTGGCCACGGCCGCGGCCGTGACGTCGCGCCGATTCAGGGGGCGCCCCCTGTCGTTCGGTCGATATGGGCCGCAGGTCAGAGCGGCCACGCCGTCCGCCTGTAGGCGCCGTCCCAGAACATCCATTCGAGTTGGGTGGCCCGCGTGTAGGCCCCGTGCATGCGCTCGCGCAGGGCCGGCGCGGCATCGACCGCCGCCGCGTCGGTCGCGGCGATCATCTCGGCCACCGCGCAGGCGAAATCCTCGCCCGCATAGGTGTCGATCCAGGCCCGGTAGGGATTGCCGGCGGCGGCCCGGGCGTGGATGTCGCGGCCGACCTCCGCATAGATCCAGAAGCAGGGCAGCAGCGCCCCGAGGACGACCTCGTAGGGCTCGGCATAGGCCGTCGCGACGAGATACGAGACGTAATGGTCGCAGGCCGGCGACAGAGGCGTCGCCGCGAAGGTCTCCGGCCCTATGCCGTACTCCCGGAGGAAGCCGCCGTGGAGCGCGCGCTCGACCACGATCGCGGTCTCGGCCGCTCTCGCGAACTGGACGATGCGGTCGGGCTCGGGCGCCTTGGCGGCGGCGAGGCTCAACGCCCGGCCGAACCCGATCAGGTAATGCGCGTCCTGCACGATGTAGTGGCGGAAGCGCTCGCGGCTGAGCGTGCCGGCGGCGAGTTCCGCGTTGAAGGGCATCGTCCGGATGGACTCGTAAGCTCCGGCGTTGCGTGCCCACGCCTCGGCTGAGAACCGTGTCGCCTCGGCGCGGGATGCGGTTGCGGACATCGTTCGGCTTCCCTGGGCCCGCGCTCAGCCCTGGCGCTGGGCCTGCGTCACTGCCACGTGGATCAGCTCCGCGAGCGTGCGCACGCCGAGCTTCTGGCGCATCTGCGAGCACGCGTTGGTGATGGTCTTGTAGCTGACCGAGAGATCGGCCGCGATGGCGCCGTAGGCCTTGCCCTGAGCCAGGCGTGCCAGGATCTGCTGCTCGCGCGGTGTCAGCTGCGATTCCGGCGTGCGCCGCGCGTCGGAGCGCAGCATCGCTACCTCGGTGGCGAGGCGCCTGTCGAGGTAGACCTCGCCGGCCCGCACCCGCTCGAAGGCCTCGAACAGCTCACCCGAGGCGTGGTCTTTGAGGACGTAGCCGAGCGCGCCGGCCTCGAGCGCGCGCGACACGATGACCGGGTCGTTGTGCATGCTGAAGACCAGGATGTGAGTCTTCGGCTCGACGGCCCGCATCCGGCGGATCAGGCCGAGGCCGGCGAGGCCGCTGCCCTGGAAGGTGAGGTCGCAGACGACGACGGGCGGGCGCAGCCGGTGGAAGATCCGGTAGCCCGCGATGACGCTCGTCGCCTCGGCGATTGTCTCGATGCCGGCATCCTCCAGCACGCGCCGGCAGCCCTGCAGAACGATCGGATGGTCGTCGATGACGAGGACCGGGGTCCGGGTCGTCGCGGCGTCGGTCTTCAGCGCGATGGCGTTCATGACGGAACGTTCGAGGTTGCCTCATCCCGTTCCGGATCGATCGGGATGTCAATCCGGACAACCGTGCCTGGCCTTGCGTTGTCAAGCATAAACGTTCCGCCGAGCGCGCCCAGCCGCTCGCGCATCCCGGAAATGCCGAGTCCGATGCCGTGCGCAGGCGGAAGGCCGCTGCCGTTATCCACGACCGTCACCGTCAGGACGGCCCCGTCGCCCTCCCGCCCCTCGGCGCGGACCTCCGTGGCGCCCCCGTGCCGCACGGCATTCGTCATGCTCTCCTGAATGCAGCGGAACACCGTCAGGTCGATGAGGTCGCCGTAGCCGCGCGCCAGACCCTCGAAGCCGCCCGCGAAGGTCGTTCCGGGATGGCGTCGTCCGAAATCGCGCACCAGGAGGTTCAAGCACTCGGCGAGCGGCACCTGACCGAGGGCATGCGGGCGCAGCCGGTTCAGGAGGTCGCGGTTCAGCGTCTGGACCTGATGCACGATCATGCCGATATCGTCCGCGCGCTGGGCCAGCCTGCCGCGATCCACCTCGCCCGCCCCTTGGGCGATCCGCCCGACCGAGGCGGCATTGGCCTCGAGGGCGAACAGGCAGGGACCGAACTCGTCGTGGAGTTCGAGCGCCGTGCGGCGGCGCTCATCGTCCTGCGCCGTGAGGAGTTGCCGATTGAGGCGTCCGTTGGCGGCCCGCGCCTCGGTCAGAGCCTCCGCGACGCTGTTGAAGCGCTCGGCGATCACCGCCAGCTCGCGCGAGCCCGGCGCTTCGAGCCGGGCGGTGTAATCGTGGCGCTCGAGCTGCGTCAGGCCGTGGGCAAGCCTGCGGAGGGGCGCGAGCACCCGGCCGAAGGCGAGATAGAGCGCGACCAGCATCGCCCCGTTGATGCAGAACGTCGTCACCGAGAGCGCGACGGCGTAGCCCCAGACCTCGTCGATCTCGTCGAGGGGCTCGGTGGTGATCTCGGCGACGCCGATCCGCTGGCCTCCGGCGACGATCGGCAGGCTGTGCGTCTGGATCTTCGGGGCGATCAGGTCGGCGAACCACGCCGGTGCGACGTGCCGGTCCGGCCGCAGCCGGGCCACGAGCACGCGGACGTCATGCCCCCCGACGTCCCGCACCGTCACGCGGACGTGGCGCAGGGTCTGGAACCGCAGGTCGAGCGTGCGCAGGACGTTCTCGGGCGGGGTGGATTGAGACAGCCGGATCGTGTCGGCGACGAGTTGCTCGACGGTCGCGAGCGACGCGCGCGTCTCGACCGTCACGGCCGAACGCGCATTGAGCACGATCACCCCGCAGGAGACGATCGCCGCCAGGATGTCGATCGCCAGCACGACGACGATCATCCGGGTGCGCGTCGACCAGCCGGCCCAGAGAGCGGGGCGGCGGGCCGCGCCGTCGGCGGAATCGGGGGCAGGACCGGCTGCGTTCGTCATCGGGGCGGGTCGGTCTCGCATTCCGGTGGCCGGGCGCGGCGATCCGGGGCTCGAAGTCCATGCCGGCCGAGGAGGTTGATAGGGGCCGGCCGGGCCTTCGTCCATGGCTTGAGCGCGGCGACAAGCCGGCGTAGCGCTCGATGCGATGAAACCCGATCCCGAGATCGCGCGCCTCCTCCAGACGGCCCTGGCCGACCCGCTCACGGGCTGGACGCTCGGCACCTACGGGGCGCTGGCCGAGTTTCGGCGGGCGCCCGGCGAAGGCTGCACGGAGGTGGCGAGCGGGGAGCCCGGCCTTCTCACCGCCCGCGGCGGGATCGGGCTCAAGCTCCGCCCGGATCTCGTCCCCGTCGCCTACGAGACCTGGCTCGGTGGCGATGATTGGAGTCATGCGGTCGCGCTCTGCCTGCCCGACGACGCTTGCACCGGGCCTGCCCGCGCCCAGGTGACGGAGCTCGGTCCGGATGCCGGATCGCTCCGCCGGCAGGATCGCGACGCGGTGCTGTTCGACCTCGGCTTCGGCTTGGCCCACGCGGTGATCGGCGTGCGCGCTCGGACCGGCGCCGCGCTGACCCGGCTGCGGGCCTGGCGCGGTCGTCCGGCCCCGAACCTCTGGGCATCCGGCGAGCCGTCCCCTGATCTCGACTGGGTGATCTCCGGGCCGATCGGCCGGATCGAGGTCTTCGCGGACGCGCCGCGCGATGCGGACGGCCCCCGTGCCGTCGTGGTCCCACGCATTCTGCGCCTGCGGCGCACCCATGCCGCGACGGCCCCGATCCCGGCCGGGCTCCTTCCCTGCTGCCATGTCCTGCCGCCCCATCCCTGTCGTGGCGCTGCGGGAGCCAGGCTTCCCTTCGATGCGAAGCGGCATGCCTCCTTCCAGGCGCTGCTGGCGCGCTGGGGCGATCCGCGCCTCGCGGCGGTCAAGCGGCACGCGGCCGGGCAGGGGCCGCCCCCGGGACCGGCCGACCGCTGGAGCCGGGGCGCCGAGCGCGTCGCACGGGCGCAAGCCCGGCATGCCGGCGCTGCCGGCGCGTAGTCAGATCGATCGGCGGCTCAGGCCGGGACCCTGCAAGTCCCGATGAGATACGAAGCTTTAATCGTCCGGCCATTACACGAAACCTGTGACTCGGCCGATGACGATGACTGGAGCTGCGGCGGCGGACATCTTTGCGCCGCAATGCCGGCATCACTTCGTCTATCGATAGCCTCAGCCGGTGGCGCGCGTGCAACGCTCCGGCCAGGCGACGCGCCGCCCCGCTCGCGGCGCTCCGAGGCCGGCAGTGGGGAGCCGGTCGTCCCGTGGCGCGTAGCGTAAGAGACCCCGCTCGATGATGACCGTTGCGATCGACCCCTCCGAGACCCGGGCGACCGGGGTGACCCGCGCGCCCGAGGCAGCGCGCAGGCCCGCTCTCGGCCGCATGATCCTGCTCGGCGCCCTCGGCATCGGCGGGCTCGCGGCCCTGTCCGTGGCGGCGAACGCGCTGCTCGCCGGCTTCGCCGGCCCGCCCCCGATGCCGATCGCCCTCAACCGGAACGCGGCCGCGTGGCCCGATCTCAAGGACGGCGTGCCGGACCTCGTATCCCGTTCGGGCGGCCATCCGGCGGCGCTGCCCGCCGCGGCGACCGAGCCGGCCACCACCGCCACGGCCAGCGCGGCCCCCATCGCCACGGTCGCCAGCGCCGACCCCGATGCCCTCGCGCCGGGCGGCACGGTGCCGACGCCCGCCGTGGACGCGGCGTTGCGCCCGAGCCTCGGCGCGCCGCGCGACGTCGCCGCCGAGAGGCCGGTACCCGCGAAGGCCGCCAAGGACCCCGCTAAGGCCGCCGCCGCGGTCGCCAGAACGGCCGCGATCGTGCCGATGCCGCCCCGCCGGCCGCCGATGATCGAGAACGCCGCCGTGATCGGCCCGGTGCGGGAGGCGCCCGTACTGGCGCCAACCAAGGTCGCGAATGCGGTCGCGCCGCTCCGGTCGGAGACCGTCCGGGCGCGCTCCTCGGATGGCACCTTCGCTGCGCTTCCGCCCGATTCCGCCAAGGCACGCCCGAAGGCGGCCGCGAAGGGCAAGCCTGGCCAGAAGCCTGCCGAAGTGGCGCAGGCTGCGCCCGCTCAGCCCGCCGCGGAGGCGGAGAGCGAGACCACCGAGATCTTCGGTCTCAAGGTGCCGTCGCTGGCACCCGCCGGCCGCAAGATTCAGGAAGGCATCGAGGCTCTCGGCAACGCGGTCCGGGGCGGCCCCGACAAGCACTGACGCGAGCCGGCACCGCGCCCGTTCCCAGGCGCGGCCGAGGGCTGAGGCTCAGCGCGGCCTCTGCGCCCGCTTGCCGACCTCGCGGCCGTGCTTGCCGGCGCGCGGGCTCTTGAAGCCCTTCGGCCCCTTGCGGTCCGGTGCCGGCTTCTCGCCCGTCAATGCCTCGACCTGGATCTCCGGCGAGCCGTTGCGCGCGAACGCGGCGGCGAAGCGGGTCGCGGCGTTGCCGCGCACCTCGAACTTGGTCTCGCGGTCAAAGATCCGGATCGCGCCGATCTCCTGCCGGTCGATGCCGCCCCGGCGCGTCAGCATCGGCAGAAGGCGGCGCGGGTCTGCATTGTCGCGCCGGCCGAGATTGAGCCGAAACCACACCGCCGGACCCATCGCGGCGATGCGCTCGGCATCCGCCGGGTCGTAGGGCAGGCGACCGGTCGCCCGGCGCGGGCCGGATTCCCCGGGATCGGTGACCTCCTCGGGCGCCGGCAGGCGGGTGCGGTAGATCTTGGCGAGAGCTGCGGCGAGTTCCTGCGGCGCGCGTTGCGCGAGCAGGGTCTCGGCGATCGCCAGATCCTCCTCGGCCGGCGGCTCGGTGAAGAGCGGATCGGACAGCATGCGCTCGCCGTCGAGACGCCGGATCTCGTCCGCCGAGGGCGGGCCGCCCCATTCCGGCGCGATCCTGGCGATGGCGAGCATCTGCTCGGCGCGGCGGCGGCGGGAATTCGGAACGAGCAGGACGCTCGTGCCCTTGCGGCCGGCCCGGCCGGTACGGCCGCTCCGGTGCTGAAGCACCTCGGCATCGTGCGGCAGGTCAGCGTGGATGACGAGGCTGAGCGTCGGCAGATCGATGCCGCGTGCGGCGACGTCGGTCGCGACGCAGACGCGGGCGCGTCCGTCGCGGAGGGCCTGGAGCGCGGCATTGCGCTCGCCCTGACCGAGCTCGCCCGACAGCGCCACCGCCGAGAAGCCGCGCTCGGTCAGGCCCGCCTGCAGATGGCGGACGGCGTTGCGGGTGTTGCAGAACACGATCGCGGTCGGGGCGTCGGCCTCGCGCAGGACGTTGAGGACCACGTGCTCGATCTCGCGGGGCACCACACGGATCGCCCGGTAGGCGATATCGGCGTGCCCCTGCTCCTGGCCCTTCACGGCGATGCGCAGCGCGTCGCGCTGGTAGCGCTCGGCGAGCGCCGCGATGCCTTTCGGCAGGGTCGCGGAGAACAGGAGCGTGCGCCGGTCCTCGGGCGTCTGCGAGAGAATGAACTCGAGATCCTCCCGGAAGCCGAGATCGAGCATCTCGTCGGCCTCGTCGAGGATCGCGGCGCACAGGGCTTCCGTGGCGAGGTTGCGCCGCTCGATATGGTCGCGCAGGCGCCCGGGCGTGCCGACGACGATATGGGCGCCCTCCATCAGGGCCCGGTGCTCGCGGCGCGGGTCCATTCCGCCCACGCAGGCGATCACGCGAGCCCCGGCCGGGGCGTAGAGCCAGGACAGCTCGCGGTGGACCTGAAGGGCAAGCTCGCGCGTCGGCGCGATCACCAGGGCGAGCGGCGCGGCAGGCGGCGGCAGCATCTCGGCATCGCCGAGTAGCGTCGAGGCCACGGCCAGGCCGTAGGCCACGGTCTTGCCGGAGCCGGTCTGAGCGGAGACGAGAAGGTCACGGCTCTCGGCATTCGCCTCGAGTACGGCGTTCTGGACCGGCGTCGGCTCGGCGTAATCGCGCTCGGCGAGTGCCCGCGCGAAGGGGGCGGGCAGGGTGGGAAACGGCACGGATAGGCTCTCAGCGCCGGTTGCCGGCCCGGACCGGCTCACGAGGGAGCCGTCGTCGCGGGGCCGGGTGACCGGTCTCGATTCGATTGCGGAAGTGCGCTTCTACGCGTTCCGGGGCTGTTGCGCCATAACACCGCCCGCATGGGGCGGTTGCAGTGCACAAGCACGGTTTCGCGAGGAGAGCCTCGGCAAGCGCCTTTTTCCCCGCGCCCCGGCTGCACCGGCGGCTCTCCGGTGGCAGAACGGTCGCGGTGGGCGAACGGCGCGAGGCGTGATGGGCGGCATCCTGCGGTTGGCTGTGGCCTGGGCATCGGTGGGCGCCTTCGCGTGGTTCGGCAAGGCCTGGCTCGGCGAGCTCTCGGGAGCGTTCTGGGCGACCGGGCTGTTCCTGTGGCTGCTGGCCGTCATCCTGTGGGCGGCCTTCGGGGTGGTGCACGAGGCGGAGGAACTGGCCCACATGCTCGGCGAGCCGCTGGGCACCCTCGTGTTGACGCTATCGATCGTGGTCATCGAGGTGGTGCTCGTCTCGGCCGTGATGCTGTCGGCCAAGGATGCGCCGACGCTCGGGCGCGACACGATGTTCGCCGTGCTGATGATCGTGCTGAACGGCGTGGTCGGGCTCGGCCTCCTGATCGGGGGCCTGAAGCACCACCAGCAATCCTACAACCTGCAGGGCGCCTCCGCCTTCCTGGCCGTTATCATCCCGCTCACCACCATCGCGCTGATCATCCCGAACTTCACCACGTCGACGAGCGACGGCACCCTGACCGTTCTACAGGCCGTGGCCTTCTCGATCTTCACGGTCTCGCTCTACGGGGTGTTCCTTCTGATTCAGACCGGGCGCCACAGCGACTTCTTCAAGGAGGACGTCAAGGCCGATGCCGAGGCGCGGACCGGTCCGGGCCCCTCCGCCGGCGCAGTCGCCGCGCATGTCGCGCTGCTCGTCGCCAACATTCTGCCGATCGTGCTGCTCGCGAAGAACCTCGCCATCATCCTCGATTACGGCATCGCGGCGCTCGGGGCGCCCTCGGCGCTCGGCGGCGTGCTGATCGCCGCCATCGTGTTCACCCCGGAGGCGATCTCCGCCCTGAGGGCGATCGCCCGCAACGAACTGCAGCGCGCGATCAACCTGTGCCTGGGGGCGGCAACCTCCACGGTCGGCCTCACGGTGCCGGCCATCCTGGCGGTCGGGCTCATCACCGGGCAGACGGTGGTGCTGGGCCTGAAGCCCACCGAGATGACGCTGCTCACCGTCACGCTGATCCTCAGCACGCTGACCTTCTCGGGTCTGCGCACCACGGTGCTCGAGGGCGCCGTCCACCTGATCCTGTTCTTCGTCTACCTCGTGCTGATCTTCAGCCCCTGAGGCGGCTCAGCCGCCGAAGCGCTCCGTGCGGATGATCCCGGGCGGGAGACCGACATCGAGGAGCAGGTCGGAGACGGCGCCGACGAAGGGGTTCGAGCCGCATACGAAGGCGTGCGCCGGGGTCCCCAGGCGTTCGAGAGCCAGTGCCAGCATCGCACGGTCGATCCGGCGCCCGCCCGGCTCCCGGGTCAGCGTCAGGATCAGGGAGAACCCGGCCTCGCGATGCGCCCGTTCGGCGAGCTCGTCCCGGGCGATTACCTCGCCCCGGGTGCGGGCCGAGTAGACGAGCGTCGCGGGCACGCCCGGCGCCGCGGCGGCGCGATGGCGCAGCATCGCGAGAAGCGGCACGACGCCGGATCCGCCGGCCACGAGCAGGAGCGGCCCGCCGTCGCGCGGTTCCCACACGAAGGAGCCGCCGATCGGCCCGCGCAACTCGATCCGATCGCCGATCTCCGCGACCTCAGTGAAGAAGCCCGAGACCTCGCCCGCGTCGAGCCCTTCGATCATCAGCTCGATCGTGCCGGAGGCATCGGGCGCCGAGGCGATCGAGTAGCTGCGCTGGGCCTGGTAGCCGTCGGGCGCGGTGAGCCGCACGTCGACGTGCTGGCCAGGCCGAAAGGCGTCGGCGAAGCCGACCCGGAATCGGACGCTCTTCACCCGCGGCGTCACGCTCGCGATGGCGACGATCTCGGCCTCCTGCCAGTGCAGGCGCGCCGGCAGGGGCCGCGGCTCAATCACCGGAGAAGCGCTGCTCGCGCCACGGGTCGCCGTACATGTGATAGCCCCGCAATTCCCAGAACCCGGCCTCGTCCTTGCGGGTGAAGCGCAGGCCTTTCACCCACTTGGCGCTCTTCCAGAAATAGAGGTGCGGCACCAGCAGCCGGGCCGGCCCGCCATGGTCCGGCGGAATCGGCGCGCCGTCGTAATGCGTTGCCACCAGGGCCTTGCCGCCGGTGAGATCGGCGAGCGGTACGTTCGTGGTGTAGTCGTCGTGGCCCTCCGCCAGCAGGAACTCCGTCGGAGGGGCGATCCCGGCGGATGCCAGGATGTCGTCGACGCTGACGCCCTCCCAGGCCGTGTCGAACTTCGACCACTTCGTCACGCAGTGGATGTCGCCCGCCCAGGACGTGCGCGGCAGCGCGTTGAACGCGGTCCAATTCCAGCTCTTCACGGGTTTCGGCCCGTCCCGCAGCGTGAAGCGCCATTCGGCGAGATCGACGCGCGGCGTCGGCCCGAACTGCAGGACCGGGAAATCCTCCGTCAGGTACTGGCCCGGCGGGAGACGCTCGCGGATCGCCTCGGGCGGCCGCCGCCCCGTGAAGCCTCGTGTCGCCATGCCGTACCTCGCTCCGAGCGGACCGATCAGCCGAATGCGGCCGGCCCGCTGCCGGTTCGATCCCGGAATGCGCGCTGCCGTCAAGGCCGAGCGGGTGTTCACGTCGGAGCGCGGCACGCGTAGCCTCGCGGATCGGATGCGAGGCGCGGCCATGAGCGGACCCGAATTCAAGGATCATTTCTCGGAGACGGCTCCGGACTACGCGGCCCACCGGCCGACCTACCCGGTCGCCCTCGCCGAGCACTTGGCCCTGCTCGCCCCGCACCGCGACCTCGCCCTCGATTGCGGCTGCGGCACCGGGCAGCTGTCCGTGCTGTTGGCGGCTCACTTCGCGCGAGTGGTTGCCACGGATGCCAGCGCGGCGCAGATCGCGAACGCGGCGCCGCATCCCAACGTCAGCTACAGGGTCGCGCCTGCCGAGGCGTCCGGTCTCGCGCCGGGCAGCGTCGACCTCGTCACAGTCGCGCAGGCCGCTCACTGGCTCGACCTCGATGCCTTCTACGCGGAGGCGGCCCGTGTCGCGCGCCCGGGCGCGGCGCTCGCGCTCGTCACCTACGGCGTGCTGCATCTCGACGGCGCGCCGGGGCCCGTCGTCGACCAGTTCTACCGGGCGATTGCGGGGCCGTACTGGCCGCCGGAGCGGCGCCACGTGGAGGAAGGCTACCGGAACCTGCCCTTCCCGGTGCCGGACCTGCCCGCGCCGAGCCTTGCCATAACGGTCTCGTGGATGCTCGCCGATCTCCTCGGCTACGTCGAGACGTGGTCGGCCGTCCGCGCGCTCGAGGCGGCACGGGGCAGGGAGCCGATCGAGGCCTTCCGCGGAGCGCTGGCAGCGGCCTGGGGAGACCCGCGGACGCGCCGCCTCGTGCGATGGCCCCTCTCGCTGCGGATCGGACGCCTGTGAGGTCTCCGCGCCGTTAAGTTCGGCCTCATCTGCTTCTGCAATCCTGCCGAAGAAATGCCCCAATAGCGGGGCTGTTTCTGCCGAGTTGCGCCGTACCGAGCGTTGCATACGCCGCGGCGCCCTTCTTGAGGGTTTGATCGATGAAGATGTTTCTCACCACCGCGCTGATGGCCGGCGGGCTCGCGCTGGCGGCGATGCCCGCCGCGCAGGCGCGCGACGGCATCGGCCCGGGCGGCGCGGCGGCGCTCGGCGTGATCGGCGGCCTCGCGGTCGGAGGCGCCATCGCGTCCTCCCAGAACGGTTACTATCCTGGCCGCCCCGTCTACCGCGCACCCGCGCCGGTCTATGTCGAGGACGAGGGCCCGGTCTGCCACTTCGAGCGCCGCCGCTACATCGATCCCTACGGCGACGTGTTCTTCCGCCGGGTGCGTGTCTGCGAGTGATCGCGAATTCAAACGCGTGACGTGCACGTCACGCGCCGCCGGGGCGTTCGACCCGAAGCGCCCGGCGGTGGCGCGCTCCGCGCCCATGACCGGCAACCGGCCGGCCCGGGCGGGCGCGCCGCCTCTCCCCTCCGACGGCGGAGAGCGGGTGCTTGCGAGACGAGCGAAACGTTCGAGGTCGGGATGCGTCTCGGAGGGAGCGGGGAGAGCCGGCGCCCGGAGATCGTTCTTTCCGGAAGCGGGCGGCCCTCGCCGCCACGGCGTCAACGGCGCCGTCGCCGAACGCCGACGTCCGGGATCAGGCGCGCTCTTCGAAGGGAAGTGGTGCCCAGGGGCAGCACCGAACTAACGTCCAACACCGTCCAGCCTGGTCTCGTACGGAAGCAACTTCCGCCGGCGCATCAATAAGTTGGTCTTTTGCCGTCCACAAGGGTCCGGTACAATCCGCGTCCAGAGTGAGGGTGGAACTTAGGGCGGGCTATGGCAAGGGCAGCCAAGCGGCTCTCGGCCCGAGCGGTCGAGACCATCGCGAAGCCGGGCTACCACGCTGACGGCGACGGGCTGTACCTCGTCGTCGACAAATCCGGCGCGCGGCGCTGGGCCTTCATCTTCCACTCGCAGGGCAAGCGGCGGGAGATGGGGCTCGGCCGTATAGGGCTGAAGGAGGCCCGTGATGCGGCCGACGAGGTCCACCGCCAGATCCGGTCCGGCATCGATCCGATCAGCACACGGCGAGCAGCGCGCGACAACAAAGCGTCGATCCCGACTTTCGAGTCGCTGAGCCGGGAGGTAATCGCCGACGCACACGCGCGGTCGGCCAACGCCAAGGTCCGCTACCAGTGGGAGCTGCTGCTCGGCTCTGCGTACTGTGGCACGATCCTGCAGAAGCCTATCAACGAGATCACCACGCTCGACATCGAGCGTATCCTCCGGCCGGTCTGGCGCAGCAAGCCCGAGACTGGCCGCAAGCTCCTCGCCCGCCTCCGGCGTGTGTTCGATTATGCCCGCGTTCACCTGCGCGACCGGCACGGGATCACGATGCTGGGCAACCCTGCAGCCTGGGAGGATCTGCGCGATCGCGGGTTCGAGCGGATCACCAAGCTCATGCGAGGCCGACAAGCGGCTCTGGATTATGAGCAGGTTCCCGCATTCGTTCGGGCCGTCCAGGCACGGCCGGGCATCGCTGCCCGGGCCCTTGAGGTCACGCTACTGACAGGGTTGCGGACAGGCGAGGTGATCGGCGCAACCTGGAGCGAGATCGACCTGGAGCGGCAGATCTGGGTCATTCCACCGGAGCGGCTGAAGGATCGGCGGACCCGGACCGAGCCTCACCGTGTGCCGCTCTCGCGCGAGGTGATTGAGGTGCTGCGAGCCTTGCCTCGGCTTAGCGCGTACGTGTTTGCGGGCCAGAGATCCGGCAAGCCATTGAGCAACATGGCCATGCTGACGGCCTTGAAGAAGATGAACCGAGACACTTCCGGTCAGCCGATCTGGGTTGACCCAAAGAGCGGTCGGTCGGTGACGCCTCATGGGTTTCGAGCGACCTTCAGGACCTGGGGCGAGGATGTGGGCTTTGCCCGTGAGCTGCTCGAGGAGGCGCTGGGGCACCAGATCGGCAGTGCTGTCGAGCGCGCATACCGGCGGACGGACAGCTTTGAGCGTCGTCGGACCGTGATGCAGGCGTGGGCGGACTTCTGCTGCGAGAAGAGCGCTGCCACCGATTCGTCGCCGATCAACGGAGAAGCCGGCGCGCGTATCGACGTTCACGGGCTGGAGCAGCCGAGTGAGTGAGCGAGTTCACGACCGACTGCTCGCACCAGCTCACAACCGTCGATGGGAGAGTCGCCCTCCCAGCAGGAGGAGCATGCGAGAAAAAACGTGTAACGAAATTACTATTAGAGAAGAAGACAGGAAAAACGTTACAAGAATTCTGTCTTCCCATCCTACCTGTGGAAGCGACTCTCCTGGCTATGGTTGTGCCCGGAATCGCCATTCGGGTTTTGCTCACGTCAGGATCACCGGAGCAGTCGCCGCGACCCGCCAGAGGCGATGTGCTGGGCTACGGCGCGGGCAGAGGCAAACCCGTCGATGATCGGGATATCCGGCCGCAGATCCGCGGCAACGGCAAGGCCGGCTGTCAAAGAGTGGCCCTCTGCAGATCTCCCCGAGAGCTCGTTACTCGGTGACAGGATATCTGCTGAGCTGACGCCTCGCGGGGCCATACGTTACTTCCGAGCTCTTGCGCGCGTTCTGGGCTGGGCCGAACCTGTCCGCCGCAGTGCCTGGAGCGGTCCGGCCTGACAGCCAGCTCCCGTGGACAGCAGGTGCCCAATCCCTTTTCCGCGGCTCCGCCACGTCGGTCTCAGGCGATGCCCCCAGCTTCGACGATCTGCAGGATGTTGCGCAGCGTCTTCGAGCGAGGCCAGTGGACGACGGGTATGACGATCGCTTTGGGCGAGATGCCTATGGATTGACCTCAGCCATGCCGGCGGCGGGTAGGAGCGCTCAAGTCCGGCACTCTCTGGAGGATCTCAGGCCTGAGGCACGCCTCGCAAAGCACCAAAGAGACGGGCGATCTTTCCGGGTTCTTCGCTCCTGTCGTCCTGCTTAGATGGTTCGTCGCTGAACGGCTCAGGCTCTTCGCTTGCTCCTCGCGCCTCGTCCACATGAGCTTCGTCGTCGCGCACGCGCCTGAGCAGATCGACCGCGAGTGGCGGCGGCTCCAGCCCGTACTCGTCCAGCAGCATCGCCGCTGCTGCGAGCGCCCTTACGGACTGCACCGGAACAGCACCGTGCCTCAGCCGATCGGCAAGGGCCTTCTCGGCAAGCTTTGCCGCAAGCTCGGACACTTCGGTCAGACGCTGAGGACCAAGCGGCTCGTCGGGCATGGTCACACCCCTCGCTCCTGACGCTCTGGTGAGCGCGACGAGCAAGCCTACGATCTCTCAAGAATGAAGGCCTTCGCGATGACCGACCCTGTGGTGGCCATCCACAAGCTTTGAGAAGTGGGCGGCCGGAAGATCGCTTGCCAGTTTGCGGTTTAGGCCTCGCCCGATCCGCCTTCGTCGCGGCCCAGGATCTCGAGCGTGCGCAGGATCGCCATCCCGATCGCGTCCGCATCGATCCGGCCCTCCGGTGTTGCCGGCGTGAGGGCGACCGCTTCCACTTCGTCACTGTCGACTTCGCCGACAAAGACCCTGAGCACCGAGCCCTCCGGGCCGCTGTCGTCTTGCACAAGGCCGACCCGGTAGCCGGCCTCCTCACCGTAGAGGGAGACCGCCTCGATTACCTGCACGGTCTCGGCTTGATGCTCTTCGCGGCCCCGGCTGCCGAAATTCGGGTGGATGACGTTGCTCATGCGGGCATCATAACGAGAGCGGGGTAAGGCACCTGTGAAATCTCGGCATACTCATCTCGGTCACAACAGGCGGTGTGGGGGTTGCCCAGCTGAGCTACCAGCACATCTGGCCGCACTGTCTCCCAGCGGTTCGCGCTCCATCCCTGGACCCCGTGGGTGGTCCGCTGAGTAGGCGCGCATGCCTTCAGAGCACGGAGGTTGAGATGGGTGATCCGGCGCGAGACGCTGCAACTGGTGCGCGAGGCGCGCCAGCAGAGCGTGGCAGTTGCAACCAGCACCGTCGATCCGAGCGAACGGTGCACCTCAGGGCCGGCTTAACGCCTCGCTTACCCTGATACGCGAGGTTGCCGGACCGGATTGAGGAAGGAGCAACCCATGACCAACACGACCGATAACATTGGGATCGCTGGCGACCGCATCCGCTCCATCATCGAGCGGATCGAGAAGGTGGAGGAGGAGATCAAGGAGCTGATGGAGGCCAAGAAGGAGATCTTCCTGGAGGCCAAGAGCGAGGGCCTCGACGTCAAGATCCTCAAGGAGATCCTCAAGCTGCGCAAGCAGGACCAGGACGAGCGCGACGAGCACGAGACCTTGCTCGAGGTGTATCTGCGCGCCATGGACGCGCCGACGCCCGCGCCCGTCGCCCAGGCTGCCTAAGCATCAGCGTGCGGGTGCACTGCTCGCCCACGCCGAGGGCGAGCAGCCTCGGTCAGGCAGACTTGCGGCTGCGGCGTCCCTTCGAGGGCGCGCTCTCCGCGTGGCCGCCCGGTCGCTGCGGTCAGCCGAGGCGCGGAGCCGGGGTTGCGCGATACCGTACCGTTGACGGTATACAGCCGGCATGAATGCCCAGCTGTTGCCCGTCATATTGACGGCGTCCTTCGTCGCCGGCTGCCTCACGATCCAAGCCTTGAGCCGATGGCCCGATCGGGTCCGCAACGGACTCGGTGTCTGCCTGTGCGCAGTGGTGTCGCTGCTCGTTGTCGAAATGGTCCTGGAATACGCACCGCGGCAATCCGCTTATCGCACCGTCGAACCCGTGGCCTCCGCGACAGCGCTGTACGGCGGCGTGACGGTAACCCTGCAGGCTGCTGGTCCGTAGGAGCGCTGTCGAGAGTTCGGCAATCTCCCGAGATGCGCTGTCGTGGGGGCTGCCCTCAGGTGCGCGGGCGCAGCGATCCTGCCTGCTGCCCGGCTTCGCGTCGCACTGGTAGCGACACGACCGGTTCAGGTTCAGCCGGACCTCGCAGACGTCCGCACGCCCGCCGACCTGTGATGTGTCTCGCCGCACAAAGGCGGCGCCTCCTTGGCGTTCACAGGTGAGTATCCGCACAGCGGTACGGATCACGCTGCGCTCTATTCCCGACAGATCTTCACGGAGCGTGTCATGTCTGAGGTTCACGAACAGCTCGTTGCGGCTCTGCGCGCCGTGGTTGCCCAGAGCCCCGATGCTCATGTCCTTGTCGTCCACGCCCTTGAGGACGTTGAGCGGGAACGGCCGGCATGGTCACCGCGATCGGGCGAAGAAGTGCCGGGCCCCTACGCGCCGAATTCGTGGTCGATGTACGCCCAGCGGGTGCACTGATCAGTCGCAGGTTGCGCGCCGAGGCCTGAGCGCACCTAGGGAAAAGTGGGCGGCCTTACAATCCTGCCGCCGATCCTGACACGATGCGGTCCAGCGGGTGAACTACACGATCGTTCTGGATCTCACGCCCTCGGCGAGATCACAGCGATTGGCTCGCCGGTTATTCCGATTGGCTCGCCGTAGCTCGGTCCCGGCTTAGAAGTTGAGCATGTACTCGACGTAATCCCGCTGGTATTCCCAGGTCTCGACAAAATTTTCCACACCTACGAGGTTCAGCTGGAACTCGGCAATCCACTGCCCGCATTCACCCAGGGATTTTATCCACGCCTGAACCTCTGGCGGCATCCGTCCTACCTCCTCAAGGAGGAAGAGCGGCGGATCATGATAC